>JAFGET010000168.1 GCA_016931435.1 Candidatus Omnitrophota bacterium | reverse complement strand
ATTTTTACTCCGGGAGCGCAAATACGGCCTATCGGCTCGGATCCTTTTATGGCCACCGGATATTTTTTAAAATATATGAGGCGATATCCTTCATATAGCTTAAAGGCCTTCTTGCCAATAGGATCAATTGTATTTTTAATGTTTCTTTGAACCATATTTTATCTAACTGCCTTGCGCTATAATATTCCGTATTTATAGTAGCTTTTATGGGATTTACGTCAAAATCATTTAGATTAAATCCGGGAATAAGCATGTTTTTATCTTTTGCTGTTTCATAAAGGTCTGTTCCGGCATATGGGGTCGCTATAAAGTATTTCACGCTATGGACGTTTAAACCTCTAGCCAAGCTGAAGGTTTTCTTCATTTCCTCCGGATCTTCCCCCGGAAAACCGATAACAAAAAAAGTATCGATAATAAATCCCAGGCCGTAAGCTTCATTGACAATATATCTTATTTGTTTTAAATCAAGCGGTTTTTTTATCAGTTCTTTCAGAGTATGCTCGCTTCCCGACTCTATCGCCAGTGTCAGGCGGTAAAAGCCGGCGCGCTTCATCTTTTGAAGTAGTTTTTTATTGAGCGCCCAAATAGCCACTCCGTTTGGCGTTGTAAAATAGACTTTTAAATCGCGCTCTATGATAAGATCGCAGATCCTTTCCGCTCTTTCCGGATCAGATGTAAAATTATCGTCTTCTATCTGGAACTCCCCCACTTTGTATTTCTCTTTCAAATGAATGATCTCATCGACAACGCTTTCCGGCGATCTCTTTCTGATCGTCCTTCCCCAGACAGAATGTATAGAGCAGAAGGTACATTTGGCCGGACATCCTCGCGAAGTAATGATAGGTGTGCTCCTTTTGTGCTTGGTTATGGTCCCGTGAGGTTTATCGAGCCGAAAATACTTTTCCATAGGAAAAAGAGTCCTTGCGGGAAACGGTAAAGAATCTAATTCGTTGATATATTCTGTTTTATCTTTAATAATTACCAGATCAGACCTGTCCCTATAACCTATCCCTCCTATATCATCTATCCTTATATTTCTTTTCCCGTTTAAAAAACTGAGTAAATTGACAAAAGTCTCTTCGCCTTCGCCTATGACAACGTAATCGATTTCCTTATTATCTTTTAAAATTTTATCTGGTATAGCAGAAGCGTGCGCCCCTCCCATGGCTATTGGTATTCCCGGGATTTCCAGCTTGATCATACGGGCTAAATCAACGGAATTTTTCAATTGGATCCCGAACATGCAGGATAAACCCACAATATCGGGCTTTACATCTTTTAATATTTCGACGATATCTTCTAAAGACAATCCGTATTGCACGTAGCCTCTTGCGACCTTAACGGATCTTACCGCCCCCTCGACAACGCTATCGATAGCCCTGACTTGATATCCGTGTTTGATCAAATTAGCGGCAATATAACTTAATCCGAGAGGGATCTGGACTCTATTGGGAAATATCCTGGGGATCGGGTAGGGAGCAAATACTAGAGCGACATTTTTGAATTTCATCGGCTGCTTCTTATCGTGCGGTGATGCAAAGCGGGTTACGGGCCTTACTGATAACCTCTTTTCCCGGAGCCGGAGGGTATCTGGCGGTTACGGTATTTTTCCTGTTGCCCTTGTGCAAATTCCCTTCCGGAAGCCCCTTGAGCCTGGAAGAACTCCTTGAGCCTGACGTTCAACTCCTGGCCGTCTATCGACTTATCTTCAGATAACTGGTCGAGGAATTGCATATCCTCTTCTATCTTTCCTGCGTAAAAATCCCTGGCCTCTTCGTAGTCCTGGTCGATACGCGAAAGCATCTGCTCTTTCATGTACGACTGCATATTGGGGTTTTTATCGAGCTGGCCTTGCATAAAAGCGCGCCAGTCATCATGCATTTCCTGCCGAAAGGCGCAATTTTTCTCGTATTGCCCGGACAAAAAATCCCTGAAGGCCTGTATCTTTTCCTGCTTCCCCAGTCCGCCTACCGAATTCATGAATTCGTTGTTCTCTTTGTCGTATTTTGCCAAATAATCCTGGCTCTTCTTCTGCTGCCGCGCCTTAAACTCCTGCATCTGCGCGGAACCCTGCATCCCGCCGCGCTGGCCCATACCCTGCCCAAAACAGCATGAAGGCGCTATCAGTAAGAATGCGATAAGCACGTAAGGCCATACCGAATCCGTATATTTCATCTTACCCTTCCCCTTTCCCTTCCCGTTATTTCTTTTTTATCTCTTCTTCTACCTCTAGAGCGCCTTCTTTATAAAACTTCTCTTCGTCGGGAGCAAGCTCCTTCAATAATCTCATAAACTCACCCGCGTGCACTTTTTCTTCATCGGCGATATCTTTCAGGACTTCCTGCGCCAGCTTATTATCAGTCGATTCCGCAAGCTGCATATAAAGCTGGATTGCTTCGTATTCCGCCGCGATCATAAAGCGGACCGCGCGGATCAATTCCTCTTTTGTCAATTTTTTATCTTTTGCCAATCCTGAAAATGGCGTTCCGAATTCTGGCATGGCTCCTCCTTTTTTTTATTTACCTTTTATCTGCCTTATCCTCACGATCATTTTGAACTCCTGTCTTTGATAAATCAAGGACAGAGCGTGCTCTGTCAGTATATGGGAGGGTTACGTTCTTCATGCACGTCTTTTTTCATCTTCATCTGCTCTTTTAATTCCAGTATTTCCGCGTACATCTTGTTCGAGATAGTGGTCAGGGTCTCTATTGAATCCGTTACTTCCCGGTGGCGGATCTCAAAAGCCAGAAATATCACTAATGTGCTGATAAACCCTATTACAATAAAACTGTCCATAACGCCTCTCCTCCTATAAAAAAAGGGGCACCCGCGCTTTTTGCGGGTATCTTCAAAAAACCGGAGAATTCTTTAGGGGGGGCCGGTTTAAAAGCTCGGAACCTTTTATGACACTATCGCAAACCATCTGGATGATGTTCCTGAAATCCCCCGTATCACCCTTTCCTAAAGCCGTATAATACTTATACCTGTCTTTGATCTGAATTACCGCAGGCGGAAAATCTTTACTTAATAATTGAGCGGCCATGATCAACCGGCCTACCCGCCCGTTTCCGTCAAAAAAAGGATGGATCGCCTCAAATTCATAGTGATCCCGGGAAATTTTGCCTATCGGGTCATTGCCATAGCGGTTGATCCCCCTTATCAATCTACCCATTCTAATAGGCACATCCTGTGCAGAAGGCAAGGGCACTTCCGCGTTGGTCAAATTGACAAAACCTGTCCTGTATTTACCGGGTAGCTTATCGTTAAAGTTATACATGACGATCTCGTGCAGCTTTAAGATGAATTTTTCATCGATTTTAAAATTAGGCCGGATATTTTGCATTAAGAACTGCAGTGCATTCTTATGGTTGACTGCCTCCAATATCTCAAAAACTTCTTTCCCCTTGACTTTTCTTCCTTCAAATGCCATCCCGGTCTCTTTCTTAGTCATCCGGCTTCCTTCAATAGCATTAGAATTATAGGTCATTTCAAGAAAAAACCTGTCTCTTAAGTCATCATTTGTCTTTAAGGTTTTAATCGGGTCTTTAAGCTTGCTCTTGAGCTCCATAACGTTACCCCTTAGATCTACATATTCTTTAAACAGCTGGTCAATATCCCGGGATTGCGCCAGGTGCGGCTTGATACCTTTGTCCAGCCAGCGGTAAATAGTCTTATAACTTACCTCCAATCGCCTGGCTAATTCAGAGCGCGAAACACCCGTATTTTTAAGTATCTTTTCCAATTTGTCTCTATCGCTGATCAGATACTTTTTCATATATGGCCTTTTATAATCAATAGGACATATGTCCTATATTAATCATCGATTAAAATATACCATATGTCCTATTATTGTCAAGGGGTTATTACCTTTGGGCGGGAGAGCCTTTGGGCGGTAAAAATATAAACGGCGCCTTTATCTCCTATTTTCACTCATCCATCTGCCGGGATTTCAGGCCTTGAATACCCTGTATCTACTCCTGCGCGCTCTTTAAAGCAGGCTTCTGCGCCTCTCGAAACTGTGCCTTTTTTAGAAGCGTCCCCTAGTTTTTTGATTGGCTTTTCCCTTCTTGCTTAGCTTCAAGCATAGCGCTGTCGGATACAGAAATCAGTTCCTTAAGGTCTTTTGCGTTACTTGGAAAAGAGGCTATTCCTGCGCTAAATTTTAACGGTTCTTTCTCTTTTTTAAAATGCGGCGAGGTTATCTTTGCTTGCTTTAGATTATTCCTAATCCTTTCTAAAGCTACTAAGGCATGCTGCGCATCTGTCTCGGGAAGGACGATTATAAACTCATCCCCCCCGTATCTGCCTATGATATCCATACTTCTAACACTATTTTTAACGACATTGGTAAAGGCTACCAGAGCATCATTGCCTACCTGATGGCCATACCTATCATTTATCCTTTTGAAATGGTCAATATCTATCATAATTATGCTGAATTTTCTTTGATAACGCTTTGCCCGGGCAATTTCATTCTCTAAGAGCTCCATTAATGATCTGAAATTTAAACATCCGGTGAGTTCATCATGACTAGCCAGGTCATTTAATTTATCCTCTAGTTTCTTACGCTCGGTGATGTCTTCAATAGCAAGAAGGATCAAATGCCTGCTATCGGACTCCTGATAAATTTGGTTAGCATTAAGCAGCATTACCCGCTTACCGATACCAGGAAAATCATGCT
>JAFGET010000167.1 GCA_016931435.1 Candidatus Omnitrophota bacterium | reverse complement strand
TAGATGAGATAAGGGATTTGGCAGGATATATACCCAAAGGCCTGGAAAAACTTTCTTCTCTGTGGAATGCGCCTATACCTGATTACGCGTTCCGGGGCTGGGAAGAAAAGGGTTTGCAGCAGCTTAGTTTTGCCTATATAATATCTGCTCTGATTGGCATAGCCGTCGTGGCGGTTATAGTTTTAGCAATAGGCAGGATGTTACTAAGAAAAAACCGTTAAAAGTGTTTAAAAACAATAACTTTATAGAGCGCTCTATAAAGGGCGCTCTTATTTTTTTAAAACAGGCTGTTTTTGCTGACGAGTACGCGCTCAAAAAAGGTTTTTTGCAGTCGTTGGACCCGAGGATAAAGGCCGCGACGTTCTTTTTGTTTATCCTCCAGGCACTTTTTATAAAAAATTTATTTGTTCTATCTTGCCTTTATCTCTTGAGCCTTTCACTCGC
Organism: Candidatus Omnitrophota bacterium; assembly: GCA_016931435.1. Taxonomy (GTDB): domain Bacteria; phylum Omnitrophota; class Gorgyraeia; order Gygaellales; family Profunditerraquicolaceae; genus JAFGET01. The sequence continues at coordinate 3,082 of JAFGET010000167.1, read as the reverse complement.
CTGTTTTTCAAGGATAAGTCCGGGTTTTTTTATTTGGCGCACCTGGGTGTTTATCCCGCTGTTTTCCCTTTTTATAGCGATACCCGCCTTGTTCAGTAATTTTAGCCCCGGAGAGACGATGGTCTCTTTTAAGGTAGGCGCCTTAAGTCTTTTTATCACGCGCCAGGGGATAGCCGGGGCGTTATTATTCGTGGTACGGGTGGCGGTCTCTGTCTCTTTTACCGTGCTTTTGAGCATTACTACCAGGCATTTTGAATTATTGAGGGTTTTACGTATTTTTAAGATCCCCCAGATCTTTGTAATGACTTTGGGGATGTGTTACCGCTATGTTTTTTTGTTTGTTGAAATAATAGAAAACACATACCTTGCCATAAAAAGCCGCGCAGGGACGAATATTCATTATAAAAAAGGCCAGCGCATAGTGGCATGGAATATCGCTTATCTTTGGCAGCGTTCCTACAAATTGAATGAAGAGGTATATAAGGCTATGCTTTCCAGGGGATATAAGGGCGATACGTTTATGCTGGATGAACTAAAGTTTAAGGCCAGGGATTGGTTCTGGCTGGTTTTTGTTTTAAGTATTTCGGTTATATTTTTGGCAACAGGAGTAAAAATATAAGATCATGGCCGAGGAAACAGTCTTTAGGTTGGAGGATGTCTATTTTTCTTATCTTGGCAGATATCCCGCCTTGTGCGGCATCAGCCTGGATATCAAAAGGGGCGAGAAGATAAGCGTGATCGGCGCAAACGGATGCGGTAAGTCTTCGCTTCTGCATATCTTGGACGGGCTGATCTTCCCTGATTCAGGGAAGATCAGCTTGTGTTCCAAAGAATTAAAAGAAGATGCCTTTGAGGATATGGCTTTTTCTTCGGATTTCAGAAAAAAGGTAGGTTTTGTTTTTCAGAATTCCGAGGTGCAGTTATTCTGTCCGACGGTAAAAGAAGATATAGTCTTTGGGCCGTTGCAGATGGGGAAAGTAAAAACAGAGATCAAGAGGCGTTTGGATGAGCTTGCCTTCGTATTAAATATAGAGGAGTTATTGGAAAGGTCGCCCCACCAGTTGAGCATCGGAGAAAAGCGCAAAGTAGCCATAGCTTCTGTCTTGATCATCGACCCTGAGGTGATCATCATGGATGAGCCTACTGCCGGGCTCGATCCTCTTACTACCAGGCATATTATTGATTTATTGACCGAGGCATCCAGGTCAGGAAAGACTATAATTACGGCGACCCATGACCTGCATATAGTCGAGGAGATCTCCGATACGGTATATGTAGTCAGCAGGGAGAAAAAAATAGTAGGCTCCGGCAGCCCGGAGCGGATCTTAGCTGATACGCAGTTACTTAAAGAAAACAACCTGGTGCATATCCACAGCCATAAACATAGAGACGCCACGCACGCCCATCCTCATCTGCACATAGACCACCATCACTGACAGATAGCCGTAAAGCGCTTGCCATACGGCGTGATTATCCATATAATACAATAGTGAGAGTAGAAATTGACTTTATCCAACAAATTAACGAAAGAGAGACTAAATGATCGATATCAGAGACGAAGGCATTATTTTAGAAAGCTCGCAAAATCATTTTGATAATCAGGCAGTCTTAAACCCGGCCTGCATCGAAAAAGACGGCATAATCCATATGTTTTACAGGGCGGTGAGTAAGCCCGGGATGTGCTCTTCCATAGGTTATTGCCAGTTGAAAGACAATAAGGTCATAAGGCGGATGAGCCGGCCTTTGCTTTTTCCGGAATACGATTATGAAAGAATGGGGGTAGAGGATCCCAGGATCGTCTTATTAGAAGGAGTGTATTATCTTTTTTATACCGTTTATGACGGCAAAAACGCACTTTTTGCTTACGCTACCAGCGCGGACCTGGTCAATTTTAAAAAGCAGGGTATAATCTCTGCGCGCATCACTTATGCCGAGGCGGCAAGGCTTTTTGGTTCTTCCCATACAAAATTGAGGGAGAAGTACTTTGTCTTTGACGCGTATATCAGGGACAGGCAGGGGGATGATATTTTGTTATGGGAAAAAGACGCCTTTATTTTTCCTAAGAAATTTAATAATAGATTCGCGCTGGTGCATCGCGTCCTTCCCGGTATCCAGGTGATATATTTTGATGATTTTTCTGAACTGACCGATGACCATTGGAGGGGATACTTTCAGGAGATGGGTGATCATATCTTGCTTGAGCCGGAATACGGCTATGAAAGCAGGAATATCGGAGGTGGTTCTCCTCCAATCGAGACAAAGGATGGATGGATTTTTATATATCACGCCGTAGAAGACGCAAAGGAAGGCAGGATCTATCACGCCTCGTGCGCCTTGCTGGACCTTGAGGATCCGCAAAAGGTAATAGGCCGCCTGAAAGAGCCGTTATTTTCTCCGTCTAAGGAATGGGAGAAAATAGGAGATGTCAATAATGTAGTCTTCCCCACGGCAAGTTTAATCAAGGAAGGCAGGCTGCATATTTACTATGGGGCAGCCGATAAGATCATCGCGGCTAAGTCATTAGACCTGGAAGAGCTTCTGAGGGAATTAAAAAGGAGCATATGAAAGAAGGGCCGAAGATAGTTTATTTATCGACTTATCCGCCCAGGGAGTGCGGCATAGCTACTTTTACCGCTGACCTTATCCGCAGTATGGACGATCTGCTTGAGCCGGCGGTCTATTCCAGGGTGGCCGCGGTCAATTCCGATGATATATCCAAATACCATTATTCAAGGAAGGTCGCATTTCAGATGGATCAGTACAGCCTGGATGAATATCTGGAGACAGCTGATGCGATCAATAGGGCAGAGGATATAAAGTTGGTCAATATCCAGCACGAATTCGGCATATTCGGCGGTAAATACGGCGCGCATATCATCTCGTTCCTTGAGGCGCTTAAAAAGCCCTCTATCATCACCTTCCATAGCGTTTTACCCGGTCCCAATAAAGAGCTTTATGAAACGGTGCGTCTGATAGCACAGAGGTCAAGTGGATTGACTGCGATGACCGAGCTTTCCAAAGAGATACTTATGCGCGATTACGGTCTGGCCGAAGAAAAGATCTCGGTAATACCCCACGGGAT
>JAFGET010000166.1 GCA_016931435.1 Candidatus Omnitrophota bacterium | reverse complement strand
TGTCCGGGCCAGATCGTGATCTCGGGCAGTAAAGAAGGCATAGAGGCGGCAGAAAAGGAAGCTAAGGATTTAGGCGTAAGGCGCGCGGTGGCTTTAGAAGTAAGCGGGGCCTTCCATTCTTCTTTTATGCGGGGGTCATCTTTAAAATTAGAGCAGGAATTGAGCAGGGTAAGAATAAATGAGCCCCGGATCCCGGTAATCAGCAATGTCACGGCTCAAGAAGCTGTGAGCATAGAACAAATAAAGGATAACCTGGTGCAACAGGTAGCAAGAAGCGTTCTCTGGGAAGATTCCATGAAGTTCATCATATCTTGCGGCGTAAACATTTTTATTGAGTTCGGCCCGGGTAAAGTTTTAAAGGGGTTGATGCGCCGTATTAACGAAAAAGTAGAAGTTAAAAATATTGAGAAGAAAGAAGATGTCGCGGAGGTCAAATATGAGGCTTAAAGACAAGGTAACTTTGATCACTGGGGCGGCTCAGGGTATAGGAAGAGAGATCGCTTTATCTTTTGCCCGGGAAGGGGCAGATATTATTATCGCGGACGTCAACTTAGAAAAGGCAACATCTACTGCTTCCGAGATCGAAGGCTTAGGAAGAAAGGCCATGGCCTTAGAGCTGGATGTTACTTCGTTCTCTAAAGTAGAAGATGGGATAAATAAAATTCTTGACAAATTCGCAAAGGTTGATATATTAGTTAACAACGCAGGAGTCACCAGGGACGGCCTTTTGTTGCGCATGAGCGAAAGTGACTGGGATTTAGTGCTTAGCGTAAATTTAAAAGGCACCTTTAATTGCATCAAAGCAGTTTCAAAGGCAATGGTGAAACAGCGTTGCGGTAGGATCATAAATATCGCATCGATCATTGGTTTGATAGGCAATCCCGGACAGGCCAATTATTCCGCTTCTAAAGGCGGGGTAATCGCTTTAACAAAGACAGCGGCAAAAGAGCTGGCATCGCGCAATATTAACGTAAACGCGGTAGCTCCCGGGTTCATCCAGACTGATATGACCGCCAAGCTTCCTGAGGAGGTCAAGGAAAAGATGAAGCAGGCTATTCCTTTGGGGAAGTTCGGCACCTGCAATGATGTGGCAGGGGTATGTTTATTCCTAGCATCGGAAGATTCGGCATATGTTACCGGCCAGGTTATAGTAGTAGACGGCGGAATGGTAACGGGGTAGTAAAGAAGCCGCGCAAATGTCAATTGTGATTTAGGGGTAAAAAGGAGGAAAGAGGATGGCAATTCAAGATAAAGTTAAATCAATAATAGCGGAGCAGCTGGGAGTAAAAGCCGAAGAGGTGACACCCGAGGCGTCATTTATCGATGACCTTGGCGCAGATTCTCTGGATACCGTGGAATTAGTAATGGCGCTGGAAGAAGAATTCGGGATAGAAATACCGGATGAGGATGCGGAAAAGATTACTACTGTAGGCGATGCCGTCAAATATATTGAATCAAAGTCAGGTAATAAGTAATATCTTTATATAGATTTATTTTTAGATACCCCGCCATTTTCATTGGCGGGGTATATTTTAATCCCTCGCAGAAATCCCCGGGTTTTAGCCCGTGGGATGAATGGGATTGTGCTTTTTCTGCTCGGGATGAATCCCCACTTTAGTCCTGGGGAGATTCAAGTGAGCATATAAAATCATGGACCAGAGAGTAGTGATTACGGGGTTAGGGGTTGTTTCTTCGGTAGGAAACGATGTTGCCGCATTCTGGAAGTCTTTAAAAGAAGGCAAATGCGGCATAGGCAGCCTGGTTACTTTTGATGCCAGCGCTTATGATTCGCGGATCGCCGGGGAAGTCAAGGGGTTTGACTATGTCCAGTACGGCATAACTACAAAAGATGCCAGGCGCATGGATAAATTTTCACTTTACGCGATTGCTTGCGCGAAACAGGCAGTAGCGGATTCCGGGTTGGAAGTCGGTAAAGAGGACCATAACAGGATCGGCGTTTTGATAGGTTCCGGTATCGGAAGCCTGCATACAACCGAAGAAGAGCATAAGGTCGTATTAAGCAGGGGTCCGTCAAGGCTATCTCCTTTTCTTATCCCTACATTGATTGTGAATGCCGCATCAGGGCAGGTGGCTATAACTTTCGGTTTTAAGGGGCCTAACTCATGCGTAGCTACTGCTTGCGCTTCAGGTTCGCATGCTATTGGCGATGCTTTCAGGATCATCCGCCACGGTTATGCGGATGCGATGGTTTGCGGAGGCACAGAAAGTTGTATCACTTCTTTAGGCGTCGGGGGTTTTTGCGCATTAAGAGCGCTTTCTACGAGAAATGAGGAGCCTCATCGCGCCTCACGCCCATTTGACCGAGAGAGAGACGGTTTTATTATAGCTGAAGGCGCGGGGATCGTGATGATGGAATCTTTAGAGCACGCAAGAAAAAGAAACGCCCGTATTTACGCCGAAATCGTCGGATACGGCATGTCTTGCGATGCCTATCATATTACCGCCCCTGACCCGGACGGTGACGGAGCCTCTAGGGCGATACAAGCGGCTTTAGAAGACGGGGGCTTGAATCCCGCTGATGTTACTTACATAAATGCCCACGGAACTTCCACAAAACTTAACGATAAGATCGAAACGCTGGCGATAAAAAAAGCCTTAGGCGTATCCGCCAAGAAAGTAATGGTCTCGTCGACAAAATCTATGACCGGCCATTTATTAGGAGCGGCCGGGGGGGTAGAATTTGTAGCATGTTGTTTGGCACTCAGGGATAATATAGTACCCCCTACTATAAATTATGAATTTCCTGACCCCGAATGCGATTTAGATTACGTTCCCAATACCGCCCGCGAAATGCAAGTCGATGTCTGTCTGTCTAATTCCTTAGGTTTTGGCGGCCACAACGCCACGCTTGCCGTCAAAAAATTTAAATAACTGTAGGAAATTCAAATGTCAAACCCCAAAATCAAAATCAATCATTCAAATCCAAATAATTCAATTATTTGGTATTGAATGATTCATTTGTCATTTGAAATTAAATTATGGGTTATACGATCGCAGAAAAAATATTAATGGCGCACAGCGCAAAGGCGGATATCAAGCCAGGCGAGTTTATCGAGGCAAAAGTCGATATTGCCTTAGGTAACGATATCACGGCGCCCCTTGCTATTGAAGAATTCAAAAGGTCGGGCTGCAAAAAGGTGTTCGATAAAAACAAGGTGGTTTTGGTCCCTGACCATTTTGCTCCGGCAAAAGACCTAAAAAGCGCAAACCAGTGTAAAGTGCTTTCTGTGTTCGCCAGAGAGCAGAAGATAAAGAATTATTTTGAAGTAGGGGCAATGGGCATCGAGCATGCCCTGCTTCCTGAAAAAGGGATCGTTGCGCCCGGCGATCTGGTGATAGGGGCGGATTCGCATACCTGTACCTATGGGGCAATGGGGTGTTTTTCAACCGGCGTGGGTTCGACCGACCTAGGGCGCGCCTATATCGACGGAAAATGTTGGTTTAAGGTGCCGCCTACGATCAGGTTCGTTTATAAAGGAAGGCTTAAAAAGTGGGTTGGGGGAAAAGACCTCATTCTTTTTACTATCGGGAAGATAGGCGTTGACGGCGCTTTAGGCAGAGTGATGGAGTTCTGTGGACCGGCCATAGATAATCTGGGCATGGACGAGCGTTTTACGATGTCTAATATGGCGATCGAGGCAGGAGGGGTAAGCGGAATTATTGCCCCCGATGCAATTACCCTCAAATACCTTAAAGAGACAAAAAATCTTCGGGGCAAACCGAGGCTTTCTTCGGATAAGGACGCGCAATATGATGAGGTTTATGAGTGGGATATTTCCGATCTTAAACCGCAGGTAGCCTGCCCGCATCTTCCCAGTAATGTCAAGCCGGCAAGCGCCCTGAATAACATTAAATTAGACCAGGTAGTTATCGGCTCCTGCACTAACGGCAGGATCAGCGATTTAAGGATAGCCGCGAAAATACTGAAAGGTAAAAAAGTAAAAACAGGCTTGAGGCTGATCGTTATACCGGCTACACAGAAGATATATTTAGATGCGATAAAAGAAGGGTTGGCGAAAATATTCATTGAAGCAGGAGGCGTATTTTCCACTCCCAGCTGCGGCCCTTGTTTAGGCGGTCATCTGGGAGTTTTGGCTCCCGGTGAAAGGTGCCTGGCTACCACCAATCGTAATTTTATCGGCAGGATGGGTAGCCCAGAATCTGAAGTCTACCTGTCAAGCCCTGCTACGGCAGCGGCTTCGGCGATTACCGGCAGGATCACGGATCCTAATAAAGTAGTCTAAAAATTTTGTGTAAAGTGTAATGCGGGTGTGATGTATTAATGTGTAATGAAAAACATAAAAAGCCTTTGATATTACACATTAAACATTGAACAAGTAAATATGGTTATTAAAGGGAGAGTCCATAAGTTCGGTAACGATATAAATACAGACGATATCATTGCCGCAAAGTATCTGGTCACTACCGACGATAAAGAATTAGGAAAGCGTTGCATGGAGAATATCGCCCCGGGTTTCGCCGGTAAAGTCAGCGCAGGAGATATTATAGTTGCCGGGAAGAACTTTGGCTGCGGTTCATCCCGCGAGCATGCGCCGCGCGCCCTGAAAGGCTGCGGGATATCCTGTGTTATCGCGCAGAGCTTTGCCGGGATATTTTTCAGGAATGCCATCAATATCGGCCTGCCATTCCTCGAACTGGATGATATCAAAGGCATTGATGCGCAGGATTTGCTGGAGATCGACTTATCCGCCGGCACGATAAAAAACTTGACTAAAAATAAGGAATACAAGACAGAAGGTTTCCCTCTTTTCCTGCAGGAGATCATCCAAAAAGGGGGATTGATGCCATACATAAAGAGCCGCTGTAATACTTAAGGAGCAGAAAATGTATAAGATCGCAGTGATACCTGGTGACGGGACAGGGCCGGAAGTAGCCCGCGAAGGCTTGAAGGTCTTAGAAGCCGCCAGCCAGAAATTCAATTTCAGATACGAAAGCAAGGTCTTTGATTTCGGCGGTCAGAGGTATCTTAAGACCCAAAAGACCATCGAGGACCAGGATATAGAAGAACTAAAGAATTATTCCGCTATATTTTTGGGGGCTATCGGCCATCCCGATGTAAAACCCGGGATACTGGAGACAGGCATCCTTTTGAAGCTCAGGTTTTCTCTGGACCAGTATATAAACCTGCGCCCGGTTAAGCTTTATAACGAAAAATTCTGCCCGTTGAAAGATAAGAAACCAGAGGATATCGATTTTGTAGTAGTGCGCGAAAATTCCGAAGGGTTATATAAAGGCATGGGTGAATTTAAAAATAAGGGTACGCAGGATGAGGTAGCCACCCAGATCTCTTATAATACGCGTAAAGGCGTTGAGCGCTGCATCCGTTATGCCTTTGAATACACCAAAAAGCGCAATAAAAAGAAGAAGCTTACCCTTTGCGGAAAGACCAATGTGCTTACTTACGCCTGGGACCTTTGGGAAAGGACTTTTCAGGAAGTGGCCAAAGAGTACCCGGATATCAAAACGGATTACGCCCATGTGGACGCTACTACTATGTGGTTTGTAAAGAATCCGGAGTGGTTCGATGTTATCGTCACCGATAATATGTTCGGCGATATTATCACTGATCTGGGCGCTATGATCCAGGGCGGGATGGGTATTGCCGCAGGAGGCAATATCAACCCTTCGGGAGTCTCTATGTTCGAGCCTATCGGGGGGAGTGCTCCAAAATATACGGGCAAGAATGTAATAAATCCCCTGGCGGCGATTTGTGCTTTGGGTATGTGCTTAGAAAATTTAGGAGAAAAAGACGCTGCTTTGGCAATTGAGGATTCCGTAATTAAGGTAGCGAATAAAAAGCTAAAATCCCTGGCCGCGGGTAAAATGGGTTATTCTACCGAGGAAGTGGGGGATTTAGTAGTAAAATATTTATATAAGTCAGTTTAAAGCTTAAAGTGTAAAGTTTAGGTCCGAGGAGATGAGTTTATGCGTAAGCAGAAATATAATGTCGCTGTGGTGGGCGTAGGGGCGGTAGGCCTGGAGATGTTACGCTGCTTGAGAGGACGTAATTTCCCTGTAAGTAATTTGAAGGTCTTTGCCCGCTCAGCCCGCGAAATAGAGTTAGACAGGCAGATATATGAAGTGGAGGCGGTGTCTGCGGGTGGTTTTATTGGGATAGATATAGCTTTATTTGCCGGGACCGAAGGCGAAAAAGGCGCTGCCGTAACTTATGCCTTTGAGGCGGTAAAAAGAGGCGCGGTGGTCATCGATAACGGAGCTGATTTTCGCATGGATAAAAAAGTACCTTTGGTAGTCCCTGAAGTCAATACCAAAGACGTAAAAAAGCATAGGGGGATAATCGCTAACCCTAACTGCTCCACGATACAGATGGTGGCGGCGCTCTGGCCTATTTATAAAAAGGCAGGGATTAAAAGAATAATCGCAACTACCCTGCAGGCATCTTCCGGAGCGGGAAGAGCAGCGGTGGAGCAATTAAAGGAAGAGAACGTCCTGATCGCCTCCGGCGGCTATGGCAATCTAAGCGTGGAGGCGGATAATAAATCTATGCCGCAGCAGCTAGCTTATAATGTTTTTCCCCATATAGGCGGCTTTAGCGAGTCCGATTATACCAGCGAAGAATGGAAATTGGTAAAAGAAACGCACAAGATTATGCACGATGACAAAATAAAGATCTCAGCTACTACTACCCGCGTGCCGGTGAGGACCGGCCACTCTGAATCCGTATATATTGAAACCGAAAAGAATATCACTCCTCAGAGAGTAAAAGACATTCTTTCTAGATCCCCCGGTTTGGTAGTGATCGACAGCCCCAAGGATAACCTTTATCCTATGCCTAAGGATATAGAGGGCAGGGATGAGGTTTTTATCGGCAGGATCCGCAATGACCCCTTTGTTAAGAACGGCCTGTGGCTGTGGATAGTGGCGGATAATTTGCGTAAGGGGGCAGCGTTAAATGCTGTTCAAATAGCAGAGTTATTAGTTAAATAACTTTTTTAGCTGAGTGCGTAATTTTAAGCTCCAGATAGAATACGAGGGG
>JAFGET010000165.1 GCA_016931435.1 Candidatus Omnitrophota bacterium | reverse complement strand
GTTGACTCTGACTTCTAAGCATAACGGCACCATCGAGAACACATCTTTGCAGTACGTCTAAACTGTCTTCAAAAAAAATACCGGGGAATTGACCTAAGCCGTATTCGCTAAACCAAGACGTATATGTCTCCGCTACCATAAATTCTACAAGCTGTTCTGTTATATCTAATCCTTTCTCTATCCGTAGTCTAATCTTCCATAAAAAAGCGTGTTCGCTGGTGATATCTATTTCCCAAATCTGTATAATAGGAAGCCCTTGCCATATACCTTTAGCGATGATTTTATTTCCCTCTTTCTCCTTTTTAACTTCCCAACATGCTGAATGAGAAGAATGCCACCTCCCATTCACGTAAATAACGCTTTTCATATGGTTGGATTTAGTCAGGACTCTACCATCGTAGGATAAAAGACAACGCCCATGATCAAAGATTAATTTTAATTTTCCGTTAGATAAAGTGAATTCGTTTTCCATGTTCTTTAAATAATTATCTACATCTGGAGTATTGATGATTATTTCTCCAGAAAAATAGATGAAACGATTGGTTTGGGCCCTTGAATAATCTTGTAATCCTCGCATCTTATATTGCAACACGCGGGAATTGGCAAAATAATCCGCATTCAATATTCGCCCGGAAGTACTGGCGATAGCGGAGGATTGTTGAAAAACCAAAGAAGGAATATTTCCTCCTGACATTTCCTTTACCGCTACGCCCATAGCTCTGAGGGTAAGATTATCTCCGGATAAGATTTGCCAGTCCTTATTTTTATCATCAATGGGGGGAAATTCACCCTTTCCCATAGGGGTAAACCAATGAGTATATTCATCGGTTAACATAATATTAGCGTGCCCTTCCTGAATCTCAAAAGGCCCTTCTGATTCCATTTCTATATCCCATTTAATTTCACCAGCAGGGGTTATCTCCAAATTCCAGAATTGAGTCAGCGCCAAAGGATAAAACCTACCTATGGCTACTAGTTTATTCTCATTTTCTTTCTTTACCTCCCACTCTGCCTGAAGAGAACTATGCCATTTCTCTTTGGCGAAGAAGAACGTATGTGCTCCAGAATGAGGAGTAAGCAGTTTATCCTGCCAATTTAAGAGCAAGCGGCCATTATTAAAGACAAGCTTTAAGGGAGCTTTTTCTAAAATCCCCACCCCCTCTTTCGCCCCTACCATCTGTGAATAAAGCGGAATCACCCTTGCCGTCGCATCGTCTTTTACCACCCTACCTTCCTTAAGAAAGATTGCTCTTTTGCAAAGCCGACTCAGTATATTCATATCATGCGAGACAAAAATAATAATCTTGCCTGCTTCCTTTAACTCAAAGACCTTCTTGATGCACTTCCTTTGAAAATATTCGTCCCCCACTGCCAAAATATCGTCAATCAATAGGATATCCGGGTCAATATGGATGGCGATGCTAAATGCCAGGCGCACAAACATACCCTGGGAATAACATTTCACCGGCGCATTGATAAATTTCCCTAAAGAGGCGAAATCTGTAATTTTTTCGTATCTTTCTTCAATCTGAGTTTGAGTCAATCCGAAGAGCCCAGCATTTAAATAAAGATTATCCCTTCCCGTAAGTTCCGGCTGAAAGCCGGCACCTAATTCTAAAAGCCCGCAAACCCGCCCCGAAACCATGATTTCTCCCCTGTCAGGCTTTAACATTCCTGCAATAAGTTTCAAAAGCGTAGATTTGCCTGCCCCGTTTTCTCCGATTATCCCCAAGGCCTCTCCTTTTTCTATTTCAAAATTTATGCCTTTTAAGGCCCAGAAATTCTCCCAGGATGCCTTATTATCTACCACGAACTTTATGCGATACATCTCCCAGACATCTTTAAATTGGATTATCGCCATTTTTAAACCTCTTTGAGGAGCTTGGATTCAAGGCTAGAAAAAACTGATAAGCCTATAATTAAGCTAACCAATGCCCAAAAAAAGATAGCTAGAAACATTGAAAGGCTGGGCGGGCTCCCCGTAAAAATAACTTCCCTGTAATAGACGATGTATGCTGTCAGCGGATTAAAATTACAGACCCAGCGAAATTTTAGAGGAATCATATCTAGAGAATAAAATATGGGTGTAACCCAGAACCAAAATATCAGCAAAATCCCTAAAAGTTGACCGATATCGCGCCAAAAAACATTTAAAACGGAAAAAAGAAGACCAAGCCCACAGACAAAGAAGAAATTTAATAAAAGGGCAATGATTAAAAGGGGCAGCATAACGATTATCTTTGGATTAAAAAATAAAAATAAAGGGTAAATGATTATCCAGCCGATAAGAAAATTAAAAAAATTCGCTAATATAGAGCTCAAAGGAATAATTTCACGAGGTAAATTAAACTGGCGTAAGATACTCTGCTGCCCTAATATAGAAAAGGTGGCTTCGGATAAGGCGCTGGAAAAAAACATCCAGGGGAAAATTCCTGCCAAGGCAAAAAGAGGAAAGTTCTTTATCTGTATCTTAAAAACTGCGGTAAAAACAAAACTTATTGCCGACATCATCAAAAGCGGATTGATGACTGCCCAAAAAATCCCCAGAATAGAACCGATATATTTTGCCTTAAGCTGCTTAACCGCCATATCCCATAAGGTATGGCGATAGGAATATATCTTTTTTATCCTTGGCTTAAGCATGATTATAAATTAATTCGGCTACCCTTTTTCCGTCGAGAATTACATCCTCCATGGATAAGTAGCGCCAGGAACCGTAGCGGCCGCAGGGGACAATATTGTTTTTAGATAAAAACTTCAGGATCTGTTTTCTTATCCGGCTGTAATTCTTGTCATAAATCGGGTAACCATATTTTATATCGTTAGTGTCCTGGACACAGACCGTATCATTTTTGCCAAGTATCTCTGTTTTTTTTAAATCTTGTTTTATGCGTAAGACAACATTATCTTTATCTATCGGCCTTGCTTTGGAATAAGCTACTTCTGTGTACAAAGAAGACCTGCCAGAAGGCGCAAGGCAAGAAGAAAAGTTGCTAAAAAACCCCGCCCGGAAGAAACAAAGTTCTTTTTGGGGGAAATATATCCAATGCCTACCGGAGTTTTCTTCTTTATCTATCCCTAAATTAAGGTTAAAAATAGAATTCCATTTCAATTCCTTGAATAAAGTATCTACTTGTCTGGGTAGCCCCTCAATCAGTTGCGGTATTTCCGGCAGGGGAATCGTAGAAACCAGGTAATCAAATTTTTCTTTAGCTCCGGAATTTATCTTGATTTCTTTTTTGGTTAAATCGATTTCTCTGACCCGGCAATCCGTATGGATATGCTTAATTTGCCTGGTAAAGGCCAGGGGGAGCTGGTTTATGCCTCCTTGTCGCGGATACCAGAACCGGGCATTATAACCAAACTGACTCTTGTTCTCCTCAACGCTCCCTTCGATTACCTCGCTTAAAGAAGGGACCGGAATAAAACCATCCAGCCATTCGCAGGTCAGTTTTTGGGGGGGCAGGGTCCAGAATTTGGTATTATAGGGAATCATAAAATGCCTGGCTATTCCCTGGCCAAAGGCCTGGTTTATCCAGGTTAAAAAATCCGGGTTTTTTTTCTTTTTCCGGTGACCATTTCTTGAAGTGTGTATAAAATCTATCAGGCATTCCTTGATTACCGAAGGAGGGAGGCCATAAAGTTTAGCCTGGAAAGGGTAGCGTACATAGGTATCAAAGGCATAAATCCAGGCATTTCTTTGCTGCGGCTTTAAATTGCACCCAAGCAGTTTATTTACCAGATTAAAGGCATAACGGTGCCTAAAATGCAGAAGATGCCCGTCGTAATCAAAAGTAAAGCCGTTAACTTTTTTGGAACGGCACAGGCCCCCGGCTTCTGGCTCCTGCTCAAAAACCTGGCAATCCCTGCCTTTTTTTTGCAGGTGCCAGGCCGCGCTTAAGCCGGCTAACCCTGCGCCTAAAATAAGGATTTTCTTTTTGGACATCTAGATAGAAACCTCACTCATTCTCCGGCTTAAAGCCAGAGCCACTAAAATTACGAAGGCAATAATAATTATGCTAAAAAGATTGGAGGCTTGACTCACTAATATCCCGCAAAGAGAAAAAAACAGGCCTAAACCAAGCAGGCTGAATAAGGTCTTTTTATTAGAGTATCCCAAAGCCAAAAATCTTAATGCCAAATGGTCATTAGTTTTTTTAAAAGGCAGGGTCTTTTTGAATGTGCGTATCAAAATAAGAAAGGCTGTATCGTAGATAGGTAGGCCCAGGATAAGTAAAGGGCTGGCCAGCGCCACCTTCCTCTCTAAAGGCGCATAACTTATACTTAAAGCAATTGCCGCAAGGAGAAAACCCAGGAAATGACTGCCGGCATTTCCCATATAAACCTTTGCCGGAGGAAAGTTGTAGATTAAGAAGCCAAAAATAGCTCCCGCCAGGGCTAAAGTTAAAGCAGCAGTTTGCCTATCGCCATGCAAAAAAGAAATGATAAAAAAGGCGAGGCTGACGATAATTGCCGTACTGCCGGCCAATCCATCAAGTATGTCTAAATGATTGAATGCATTAGTAATCCCTAAGACCCAGATAAAGGTGATGATAATATTTGCCGTGTTTGCGATAGTGACGATTTGCGTCCTTATGCCAAAAAATATCAAACACGTAGTAGCAATAAGCTGGACAAAAAACTTGGTCAGGATGGATAATTCCTTCCAATCATCAATAGCACCAAAGACCAGCATAATGCAGGAAGCAAGGATTACCCCTTTTACCTCCCGCGATATACTTTCTAAAAGCAAAAAGCCCACTCCAGAGGCAATCATAAAAGATAAGCCCATGGCTATGCCGCCGACAAGCGGTATCCCTTGTTGACTGAATATCCGATAGCGTAAGCTGAGTTTCTTTAAGAAAAACATTAAAAATGTTCCTGTCAAAAAACCACTCAAGGTGATAAACAAATAATTAATTGCCATATCTTTTTCTTTCTATTGTATTCCCGTATAGATTCTCGGTTTCTTTTGCCATGCGCGTAAGACTAAAATTAGAACCCAGGCTAGCCTTGGCTCGCTGCCCCGTCTGCATTCTGAGGTTTCCATCTTTTAACAGGACCGTTAATTTTTCTGACATTCTGTCCATATCGCCGGGAGTAACTAAAAATCCTGATTCGCCTTCGCTAATCAATTCTTGTACCCCCCCGGTATTGGTAGCAATTACCGGTTTGCCGGAAGCCATGGCTTCTAATGCCGCAATCGGCAGCCCTTCCCATAAAGAAGTCAGCACAAATACGTCTATGGCCGAGAATATTCGCGCAACATCCTTACGCCAGCCAGTGAGAATAACCTGTTTTTGTAAATTGAATCTGCGGACTAATCTTTCTGTTTTTTTACGCAAGATACCGTCGCCGGCTAAGATGAATTTCGTATCTGGAGAGGCCCTTTGGGTCAAATAGGCAAGTTTGACAAAATCCTGAGGGGACTTCTGTGGCTTAAAACAGGCAACCATCCCTACTACCAGGCCGCTGTTATCTATTCCTAATTCTTTTCTTATGCCCGGTTCGCTGCCGTTAAATTCCGCGTAATCAATACCGTAGCGAATAAGGCAATATTGATTATCTTTACCGATGCGGTTATCCAGGCCTTTTTGCCTATCATAATCTGAAACTACGATAAGTTTATCTGTAAAACGCGCCGCTACTCTTTCCAGCCACCTGAAAAAATGCCACGCCAAGACAGGTTGGTAATCATTAAAACTCCAGCCGTGGACAGTATGGATAACTACCTTGGCCTTAGCTAATCTGGCAGCTAAGCGGCCTAAAATCCCGGCTTTGGAACTATGTGTGTGCACAATTTCAATATGGTTTTTTTTGATAAAACGATAAATTTCAACCAAAGCCAAAAGGTCTTTTAAGGGGTTTATCGGCCGGGTAAGCCACCTTGATTTCTTTGCTGTAAGCCCCGGTATGGATAATGCCTGGGAGAGTAATAATCCTTCTTTAGCAGTAAGTAAAAAAGGCCTGTATTTTGCTGGATTTAATTGCCTGATTAGGCTTAATAGCTGCTTCTGCGCCCCTCCTAACTCTAATTTAGTAATCACATAGAGAAGATTAATCCTTTGCATCGCAATACGTTATATTATAATCGCCTAAGGAGGGAATTTCAAGCCTTATCAGATGAGGCAAGCTCAAACCTGCCCCAGCTGATAAGATTATTTTTGATGATGGCAATGGCGCCGGATATGCCTTTGATAGATTTAGCGAAGTCTACTGCCTTTTTTAAATCCTCTTTTTTCTTCACCCGGTTTGCCGTAGCCGTAGCTACGGCATCGGCTAAAGATGCATTTTTAGCCAAGATTATTGCGGCATCCAAAGAGCCAAAATTCAAAGAATGCCCGATACTTCCCGAAGAGGTACATATCCCCAAGGGCGTATTCTTGGCTTTTATTTCCAAACGTAAGTTATCCCATAATTTTGACCTGCCGGCGTATATTCTGATCCTGCGCATCCTGTCAGTAGCGATAAATATGTCTCCGCCGTTCTCAATGATTACTTCCTTACAGCCCTTTTTTAATAAATCTCTTCCTAAAAACTCAGCCAAAGCGCCTGCTACTGCTGCCATTGGCCCGACATTAGCCTGCCTAGCCGCCTCGGCCATCCTCTTTACGATAGCCGGGGCGTGTAATTCTACTGCCAGGGGTTTTAAGGCCGTTAAAAATCTTCTATCTTTAGCGATATACTCTTCAATATGACTACGGTAATGACTGACTCTCTCTTTAACAAAGGCCTTATCCAGAGGTTTGTCCGTCAGAATCTGTAAATCCGTCTCTTTTAGGCTCACCCGCATAAGATGTAAATCCTTCGCCTTCACCCAATCCCGGTAGAACCGTTTTTGATACTTGTTAGTCTTCATTATTCTTATATTAGTGGGTGACTTGGACTGGCTCTAAACAGTCCAAGGCAGGACCCGCTAATTGCGAATAGAAATCTTAGCATATTCTCGGCAAAGGTTCGCTGGTGAGCATATCCACGAGGCGCTCTGTCCCCAGTATAGTCTTCATTATCACCCGGCCCTTAGGCCGCCTTACCACTGTGCCGATTTCCTGCGCATTTCTCCCTAAGGGGTGCTTTCTTAATAAATGTAAAGTTTCTTTTACGCTACCTTTACTGACTACCAAAATTGCCTTGCCTTCATTAGCCACATATAGGGGATCTATACCCAATAATTCGCAGGCTGCCCTTACCTTTTTAGCTACAGATATATTCTTTTCATGAATCACTATTCCCAATCCCGATGCCTCTGTGATTTCATTTAAGGTAGTAGCTATCCCGCCGCGGGTCGGGTCACGCATAAATTTTATCGCCCCTGTCTTTTTTAAGGCTGGTAGAATGAGTCCGGATAAACTGGCGCAGTCGCTTTTAATATTAAACCCTAACTCTAATTCTTTCCTCCTGGCTAATACTGCCAAGCCGTGCTCGGCGATATTGCCGGTAATGATAATTTTATCGCCGGATTTTATATTTTTTATAGATAGCTGCCTACCTTTTATCATCCTGCCTATGCCGGAGCTATTGATGAATAATTTATCGCAGGCGCCTTTTTCCACTACCTTGATGTCGCCGGTAACAAAATATACGCCGCTTTTTTGGGCATTAAAGGAAATAGAATCCGTAACCTTCTCTAATATGCTGTAATCAAGGCCTTCTTCTACGATAAGCGCTAAAGAAAGGTATTCAGGCACAGCGCCTGACATCACTAAATCATTTAGCGTGCCGCAGACTGCCAGTTTCCCGATATCCCCTCCGGGAAAAAATAAAGGGCTGACCGTAAAAGAATCAGTGGTAAAGGCGAGCCTCTCCCGATAATTTATGGATGCGCTGTCGGAAAGTTCTTTTAAGATGGGGTTATTCAGCTTCTTAAGCAATAAATCCTTAATCAGTTCGTGCATCAGTCTTCCGCCGCTTCCGTGGCCGAGAAGTATTTTTTTGGCTGGCATAGAATTTCCTCTAATTTACGGGGACGCCGCTGGCTGAAAGGTCTTTTTTT
>JAFGET010000002.1 GCA_016931435.1 Candidatus Omnitrophota bacterium | reverse complement strand
TTCCAGACCTCATACCAGACATTATATTTTTTTTCGCAACTTAAAAACCGCATTATTTTTTTAATTAATCCCTTGATTACCTTAAAATCCGTAGGGGCGGCCCTGTTATCCAAGACCCTGCCTAATCCCGCGGGTGTGCCGAAGATGTCTAAAATGACTATCCCTCCGTCATCATTGACCCTCTTGATGACATTCTCATAATTGGCGATCAATTCATCATACGCAGCCTTATCTTCAGCGGCAGCGTTTATCTCCCAAAGGTTATATTGTAGGCGGTATACGCCCTTAAAACCGATATCCTTCTGCCAGGCATCCAAGGCTTCGGTTGAAGCAAGATTCTTGGGCCTGCCCATCTTTTGAGAAACGCCTCTTCCGCTTAAGTCCATGTTCGTCCTGAATATCTTTGGCAGGGTAACTGTCTTTGCGCCTAAGTCCAGCGCCAACTCAAGCCATCCATCTTGAGCAAAACAATTAAAGGCAAAAGCAAAGAGGAAAAAGGTAAAACCGCAACTTAAGACTTTTAATTTTAACTTGTGCATTGAAATTTTACCTTTTACGTTTTACTTTGTAATTTTCTTTGTATCCTGACAATCGAGCTGGCTTTACCTGTTTGCTCATCGATATCCAGGACTACTCCGTGCAATTGAATATTGCCTTCTGCCACGGCAAACCTTGCCGGCACAGAAGTCAAAAATCTCTCCAGGACATCTTCTATTCTTCTACCGATAACCGAATCCTGGGGCCCGCTCATACCTACGTCCGTAATATAAGCGGTGCCCGAAGGTAAAACCTTTTCGTCCGCGGTCTGCACATGCGTATGCGTGCCAAGCACAGCGCTTACCTTGCCGTCAAGATACCAGCCTAAAGCTATTTTTTCAGAAGTTGCTTCGGCATGAATATCCACGATTATAACCTTGGTTTCCTTAGCCAATTCTTCTGCTGCCAAACGGCAAGTTTTAAAAGGGCATTCCAATGCCTCCATAAAAACCCTTCCCTGCACGCTGATCACGCCGACTTTATTCTTGCCTGGCGCCGTATAAACTTGCGCTCCCCTGCCCGGTGCCCCGACAGGAAAATTAACAGGCCGTAATATCCGCTCCTCCTGATTAATGATCTCAAAAATCTCTCTTTTTTTCCAGATATGGTCTCCGGAAGTAAGCACATCTATATCCAGATCGAAAAGGTCGCGGGCGATCTTGGGAGTGATCCCTGAGCCTCCGGCGACATTTTCTGCGTTTGCGATCACAAAGGAAATCCCTAATTCATTTTTTATCGCAGGAAGCAGGCCCTTAATCGCCTCTCTGCCGGGAGAACCCACTATATCACCTATGAACAATATTCTCATGATGTTTTGGGTCTTTGGTCGATGGCCTATATCAATCGAAGATAGACTATCGGCCATAGACCATTGACTATTTAGCGTACTCTATGGCCCTTGTTTCCCGCAGGACAGTCACTTTGATCTGCCCGGGGTATTCCATCCCTTCTTCTATTCTTTTGCGGATATCCCTGGCCAGATTTATAGCGTCGTTATCCGAGATCTTTTCCGGCTGCACGATAACCCTGATCTCCCTGCCCGCCTGGATAGCGTAAGATTTCTCGACCCCCTTAAAAAGATTAGCGATAGACTCAAGCTTATCCAGCCTCTTTATGTATGTCTCAAGGGTTTCTCTTCTTGCCCCGGGGCGCGTTGCGCTGATAGCGTCGGCCGCTACGGTCAAAACCGCAAAGAAGCTTTTTGGCTCCGCCTCCTCATGATGGGCTTCGATAGAAATCTGCACGTCGAGAGGTTCGTTATATTTCCTGGCTAACTCCGCCCCGATTTTAGCGTGCGTGCCTTCTATCTGGTGGTCTATGGCCTTGCCGATATCGTGCAATAATCCGATCCTACGCGCCATTTTAAAATCCAAGCCGATTTCCGAAGCAAGCACCCCAAGGAGAAAAGAAACTTCTTTGGAATGCTGAAGCGCGTTCTGCCCGAAACTGGTCCGGTATTTCAGGCGGCCAAGGAGCTTAACCAATTCAGGATGCAAACCATTGACGCCTGATTCAAAAGCCGCGCGTTCTCCTTCTTCGCGGATTTTTTCTTCCATTTCTTTTTTAGCCTTCTCTACTATCTCTTCTATCCTGCCGGGGTGTATCCTGCCGTCTGAAATCAGCTTTTCCAGGCTTAAGCGCGCGATCTCCCTGCGTACGGGGTCAAAACAAGATAAGGTCACCGCTTCCGGGGTATCATCAATGATTACATCCACGCCGGTAGCCATTTCAAGCGCCCGTATATTCCTGCCTTCTCTGCCGATAACCCTGCCTTTCATTTCATCATTAGGCAGGTTTACCACGCTTACCGTGGATTCAACCGCGTGGTCCGCGGCGCAACGCTGAATTGCCAGACTTACGATTTCCCGCGCTTTCTTATCTATAGTACCGTGCATCTCTTCTTCCTGTTTTTTAATAATAGCCGCCTTTTCACTGACCAGTTCTTCATTCAAGCGGCTCAATAAGATCTGCTTCGCTTCTTCCGCGGATAAAGAAGAGATCTTCTGCAACCTTTCTTTTTCTTCAGCGATCAAAGAATGCAGCTGGGTGTCTTTCGCCTTAAGGGAATCTTCCTGTTTTTTAAGCGACTCGTTCCTTAACTCTATATCTTTCTCTTTGTTCTCCAATAAGTTAAGCCTGCGGTCTATATTTTCTTCCTTTTGAGTCAGGCGCTTCTCTAGATTAAATATCTCCTGGCGCCTTTCCTGTGTTGAGCGCTCGAAATCCTGGCGCATCTTAAACATCATGTCTTTAGCCTCAAGTTCGGATTCCCGCCGCTTATCCTGCGCTTCTCTTGCAGCCTGATCTAAGATATATTTCGCCTGAGACTCGGCATTATGCACGGCGCGCTCGGCAATATACCTCCTTAAAAAATAACCCAGCAAAGCGGCGGCTACCGCGGTTGCTGAAACTACGATTATATTTAACATATCCGGTTAACCTCCTTGGATGGAAACAAGCTGCGGGCAAAAGGTAATCTTTCGGATTGACGGAAAGGCCCGGGTTTAACTTTTAAGCAAAGACTACCCGGTTTACGCTTATATCGGTTCTATTGGAGGGGATAAAAGGCAAGATTTGAAAATCAAAGGCAAGGCCAACGGAAGCAGTATCTTTGGGTACCCTTTTTAGGAAGCGGTCATAATAACCTTTACCGCGACCCAGACGGTTACCTTTTTTATCAAAAGCTACTGCCGGCACAACTACCAAGTCTATTTCCTTCAAAGAAATAAAATTTTTAATCGCGGGCACGGCTATACCGTAAAGCCCTTTACGCAGCCTGGATCCTTCTTTTAACAGGGCCGCGCGCATGGTTTTATTCTTTCCGCAGACCGGCACCACGACTATCTTGCCTAATTTTTGAGCTCCTTTTATCATCTCTCTGGTATCAACCTCACCGTCAAAGGAGAGGTAAAACATTATTATCTTTGCCCTTTTAAAAACAAAAGTTTTAAAAAGCTTGTCGTTGATTATCCTGCTTTTTTTCTCTCGTTCTTCCTCCTTCTGTATTTTAAGCCTTACGAGAATTCTACTACGTATTTGCTCCTTTGTCAACAGATGCAATCCCTTCATCGTTCATTCCTAAAGCGGTTTTCGCTGACAAAAGGCTTTCATCAGTGGTAATCCGCCTGATAATCCTTAAAGAGCCCGTATCGGGCTAATCTCCGTGGTGCTCGCCTGTTACAGGCTTAGGCTCAAAACTACTGTAGTCTCTTCCTATTTTTTTATAGTAATCGACCAATGCCGAACGTAACGCCTCTTCGGCTAAGACCGAACAGTGTAATTTTACAGCGGGCAGTCCCCCTAAGGCTTCGGCTACCGCTTTATTGGAAATACGCAAAGCTTCTTCTACGGTTTTTCCTTTGACCATCTCGGTAACCATGGAACTTGTAGCAATAGCGGCACCGCAACCAAAGGTCTTGAATTTTGCGTCCTTGATGATGTCGTTTTCGACTTTTATATACATACGCATCACGTCGCCGCAGATGGGATTACCGACGTTGCCTATCCCGCTTGCGTCAGGGATCTCTCCGACGTTACGCGGATGGAAAAAATGGTCCATTACTTTATCGCTATAATTTAAATCGCCCATATTTTTAAATCCAAGATATCAAATTCCAAAATCCAAATCAATATTCAAATGCCGAAGAATAAAATATATTATTTCGGGTATTTGTCATTAAGATTTGGGATTTAATTGGGAATTTGGATTTTGTCACTTGTCATTATGATTTTATGTGGTTTGGTTGTCTTTTTGTGGTCTTTTGCCGGCCGCACTTCTCTTAATCTATCCAGGTGGCCTGTTTTCTCCAGCTCTTTATAAATAAGGACCCAGGCGCAATCTTTATCCGGGTCCACCTCGCACTTTCCTTTGTTCATCCCGCCGCAAGGCCCGTTTAAAAGTCCTTTGGGGCAAAGCGTCTCCGGGCATATTCCTGCGGTAATACCTAATATACAATTTCCGCACATGGAGCACTTTTCAAAAAAATTGCCTGCACTGTCTACTAAGGCACCGCAAATAGTATTGCAGGCGGAAAATGCCCCTAAAGAGAAACGATTATTCTCTTTTACGGACTGCGCGCCTAATCCACAGGCTAAAACCAAAATCGCTTCTGATCCCCGCAAGGTCTTTGCATTCCTGGCAAGCTCTGCCTTTACCTGGCTGGCTATACAGGGAGCATCGGGAATACAACTTCCCGTGATAGTCTTTCCATTTTGCTCAAGAACGGCCTTCATCTTAAGCAATTCCTCCTGACCTCCGGTCTTACAGGTAGTAGCGCATTCTCCGCAGCCTACTAAAAAGATCTTGCTGTAGTCTTTTAGCATCTCTAAGATCTCTTCTAAGGGTTTCTGCTCGGTAATGATCATTTTTTTACTTTGACTAGCTTGGTAAAGCGCCAGCCAAATGCTAAATACCCCGCCGCGCTCAATAAAGCTACGGCTGCCCCTAAAATCGAAGCCTTGACATTAAGGCGCGTCAAAATAAATATCCCGGCGGTAAATAGAAAGAGGACGCCGGGGATGTACCAGATAAAGAAATCCTTATCCCTAATAAGCAATTTCGCTTCGCAATTACCGCAAAGGATTGCCGTCCATCCGGAATTTAAAAATAACTGTAGCGGAGAAATTTCATTGTTGCAATTAGGGCACCTGGCCATCGATCCTCCTTAAGCTGCCGACATGTAAAGTAGTATAATAACATCTCCGATTATTTATGGCAAGTTTAAAATGACTCTTCCGGAGTTAATTTACTTTTTTGGTTTTTTTTAACGCCTCCATGCGCTGTTTGATCTTAGCCTCATATCCGATATCGCCAGGATGATAATAACTGACTTTATCTTGGGTATATTTTTGATCTACGTAATGTCCAGGATAATCGTGGGAATATTTATAATCGTTGCCGCGGCCTAGGTCTTTTGCCCCGGGATAAGAAGCATCTTTCAAGTGCTTGGGCACATCCTGGACCTTTGTTTTTTCTATATCGGCGTAAGCCTTATCGATGGCCAGGTAACTGGCATTAGATTTAGGTGCGCAGGCAACGTAAATTGCCGCCTGCGCTAAAGGTATGCGCGCCTCGGGCATCCCTACGAATTCCGCGATAGATAAAGCCGCTTCAGCCAGAACCAAAGCCAGGGGGTCGGCATTACCTACGTCTTCAGCAGCGCAGATAGAGATCCTGCGCGCGATAAACCTGGGGTCTTCTCCGGCATAGAGCATCTTTGCCATCCAGTATATAGCGGCGTCGGGATCAGAGCCACGCATGGATTTGATGAAAGCGGAAGCCGTATCATAATGGCCGTCTTCATCCTTGTCATAAAGCACGGCCTTTTTCTGGATAGACTCAACCGCTACTTCCAGATCGAATCGTATGACTCCTTCTTTGTTTTTTGGGGTAGTTAAAACTCCGGTTTCTAAGGCCCCCAGCGCCCGGCGGGCGTCCCCTTCGGAAGTCTTAGCTAAGTGTTCCAGCGCTTTCTTCTCTGCCCTTATCTTGAACTGGCCTAAGCCCCTGGCCTTATCCTTTAACGCGGAGTTTAATATTTTTATGATATCGTTCTCCCTGAGAGAGTGCAATTCAAAAACCAGCGAACGCGATAAAAGCGCAGAGGCCAGGTAAAAATAGGGGTTATGCACGGTTGCGCCGATCAGGACAGGATTGCCTTCCTCCACATCCGGCATCAGGACATCCTGCTGCGCCTTATTAAAGCGGTGTATCTCATCCACAAAAAGTATGGTTTTCTTCCCGGTGTTGGATTTTTTTTGCTTAGCCTGCGCGATTATCTTCCTTAATTCTTCTACGTTGGAAGTAGCGGCGTTTATCGCCACAAAATTAGAACGGGTGGCGCAGGATACGCATCCGGCCAGGGAAGTCTTGCCTACGCCCGCGGGGCCAAAAAGTATGAGAGAGCTGATGCGGTCTGCCTCGATTGCCCGGCGAAGAAGTTTATCTTTGCCTAAAATATGCTCCTGCCCGACAAACTCATCTAAATTCACAGGCCGCATGCGCACGGCAAGCGGAAGGTCTTTAGGATTTATTTTTTCATCATCGGTGAAGAGGTCCATATGGAAGTTATACCTGCGTCTAACCGCGCAAAAATTTTAGTTAGAAATTTTTGCGCAGCCGCAGGTATTATTTCAGCCTAATAACTTACTTCGTCCGGTTACCGGACTTCCGTAAGTTATGGCTTCAATAAAAAAAATCCCCGCCTGTGCCGTTGGAATATGATAGCCTGAACCGGATTTTCACAGGTGGGTGCCCTCTCTCTCGTACCTCAGCACAAAAGAAGTTAGGCCCCATTATGTTGGTGTTGGTTCAACAATCACCGGACTTCCAACGCGCACTGCAGGGATATATTAAAGAACGCTATTTACAATGCAAGTATATCATATCGGATCTAACAAGTCAACATCTCCCTGATCTGGCAGGAAAATTTTTCGCTCAAAATCCGGCAGATTTCGGAATGCAGAGGAGTAATCTCGCTTTCAGTTAAAGTGCGCTCATCGCTGCGATAAAAACAAGAAACGGTAAGGCTAAGGCACCCCTCGGGGACCTGCCTGCCTTTATAGTAATCTACGATCTCTGCTTTCTGAATCAAGGGAGCGCCTTTTTCCTTTATGGCTTTTAAAAGCTCTCCGACCTCCTCGTTTTCCCTGACGATAAAACTGATATCCCTTACTATACCCGGGTAAATAGGAAGAGGGAGGAATGTTTTCTTCAGATTGACCTTGCCTAAAAGCGGGCTTAAGAACAATTCTGCGGCAAAAACGTCCTTATTCTTGATACCCATGTTTTCAAGTATAGGCTTGTCTATCCTAAGTAAGCGGCCAGTTTTTTCTTTATCTAGATAAAGATCTGCTCCGTGTTTTACGGCTGAAAAATGATACCCCGGAATACCCAAGCGGTACAATAAAGTTTCTAATACCCCTTTTAAATGCCGCAGGCCAGCTTCGTCTTTTAACGCTCCCTGCGCAAACAAACGACGTTTTACCCCGCAAACGGCGATTCCTAAAACAGGCTCTTCCGAAGGCAACGCTTCAGATTTATCCAGATAAAGGTTTGTGATTTCAAATATGTTGACGTAATCCTGTTTCTGGTTCAGGTTAACCGCTACACACCTTAATAAGCTTGGTATCAAAGTCGGCCTCAATACATCCTGCTCTTGGCTCAGCGGATTAAGTATCTCAATGGCCGAAGGAATATCCGGCCCGTAATCTTTAAGCCAACTCCGATCGATCAGGCTGTATGTAATAACTTCGTTTGATCCCAACCCTACCAGAATATTCTTAATCAGCGCGATGCTTTCCCTTCTATGATTAATGCTTACCCTGGGGTGCATCATCGGGACGCTGACGGGTATTTTTTCATAGCCGTAAATACGCGCCACTTCCTCAAGTAGATCCTGCCAGACTGCCACGTCCGCGCGGAAGGTGGCAGGCGTGACGGTGAAACCATTTTTTAACTGGACCTTAAAACCTAAATCTTCTAATATCTTCTTTATTTTTGGCCGCGGGATACTTACTCCTAAGGCCTTTTTTAGATCGAGAGATTTTAGAATAATAGCCCTGTGTTTTTTTACTGAAATCCCGCAACCCCTGTATTCGCAAGATCTTCCGCCGGCTAATTCCAGGATCAGTCTTTGCGCCTGGGCTGAAGCAAACTCTGTTGAGCCCGGGTCTACCTGCCGCTCAAAACGGTAAGCAGACTCGCTTTGCATCCCTAATTTCTGCCTTGCAAAACGCACCCGCACCGGGTTAAAAACAGCCGCCTCAAGAATGATGTTCCTGGTTTTCTGATTTACTTCGCTATCGAGACCCCCCATTATACCGGCGATAGCTACGGGCTTTTCTTTATCAGCTATCACCAGAATATCTTCGGATAATTCCTTGTTCTCTTTGTCAATTGTAGTTATACGCTCTTTATCCCTGGCGCGGCGTACTATTATGGTGTTATCTTGGAGCTTATCCAGGTCAAAAGCGTGCAGCGGCTGTCCGTAGGTGAATAAAATATAGTTTGTAATATCGACTATATTATTGACAGAACGGCACCCTATAAGCTCAAGCCTTCTTTTTATCCAATCAGGCGACCCAGCTACAACTACTTCCCGCATGACCCTGGCGGTATATAGAGGGCAATCTTTTTTATTTTCAACCCTGATTGATACCGGCCTATGTTCTATAGACGACGGCGGGTGGTTTTTTCTCCCGGTAAATACGGGTAATTTAAAC
>JAFGET010000164.1 GCA_016931435.1 Candidatus Omnitrophota bacterium | reverse complement strand
GGGAAGGTCCATCTGCTTTCACCGGAGTCATTAATCGTTTTAGGGGGATATAATTTACGCCGGTTCCCGATGGAGGAATTGTTTTCAGCTCTGCCTTGCGATATGTATATCCGTGATGATGGCACGGCTTTTCTTGAAGTAGCCAGGATATTCTTAAGGGAGCACAAAAGCCTCAGCCATGAGCAATTCTTAAATATTCCCAACATAGTCTTATCAATAGAAGGTAAAATCATCAGAACCGAGGAGGCAAAGACACAAAGTAGGTTTTTTGACATCAATTGTGATATCCCGGTAGCAGTCTCTGATATTACCCATGGTAAAGCCTATAATAAGTCCTCAGCAGCAAACTTAGAACAGGGCTTTGTTCCTCTTGATCGGGTCGGCCGCAATCCGCTGCCGGTATATTACGGAAATTTCTGCCAGCGTAACTGCATATTTTGCGATGTCGAACGTAACAGCCACCGCGCCCCACCGGCAAACGAGGTTTTAAAGATCATAGATGAACATATCTTTAACCACGACAGCGTTAACTTTGACTGCGCGGATTTCTTAACCGATTACGATTTCACCAAAGAATTGATATTATTGCTACAGCAGAGGGCCTATTCTGGTATCCCCAAGAAAGCTACCGCCTGTGTCAATCATTTGGAAGGCGATGGCGCCATGATTCTGCCTGAGATGTATAAGGCTGGGTTTAGGTTGCTTGCTTTTGGGATAGAATCTTTTAATGATTTTGTTTTGCAACGCATAGGTAAAAGGACTACCAGGCAGCAGAATATCAATGCCTTGGAAAAGACGCTTGCGGCAGGCATAAAGCCGGGTATCAACATCATCCTTTTTACCCCCTGGGACACTATCGAGTCGACAATCGATACTATCGAACAGTCACTTAATTTTGTGGAACGCGGAGCATATGTGAATGTGGTTTACCGCGTGCAGGCACGATATGGCACGGCTTTCAGTAGAGTTAAGAATGTTATTGAGTATGACCAATATGAATTTGAGGGCATGCGTGGCAAGTTACGTGCTCCGACCCACGGTAGGGTCCTGGATGATAATTTGGAGAGATTAGCAAATTCGGCATTTCGCAAAATGAAGGGACTAGAGAAGAATTATGAGTCTTTTGTCAGCAATACTGTTTGTGTTTATGGATTGCTTTTATTTAAGGCTTTTGGCCTGGCTTACGCGGAAGAATACGGATATACGCAAAAGATTTTCGAGATGCTCAGCCGTATAGATAAGGCGATAGAACAGACCATCGAACAGATGGAGGACACAATTCCCTTTGGGAGAGCTGGTAATTTCTATTATAAGGATTATGCAGATTTAGACGTTGCCGCACAAGATAAAGATTCTTCGCTGAGGATGCGCGCGTATATAAAGAAGAAATTCCCGGCTGAGGTATTCAACGCCATCAGGCAGCATACAAATCGGATCGAAATTCACCGCGGGCCATTAAGCCGGACAAAGCAGCACATCGAAAACTTAAGAAACAGCGGCTTTGATGTCCGTGAGCTATCTACCAAAATGCCTGTCAGCCGAAAGTTTTATGCCGTTGAGAAGGCAGGCGACAGGGTCTATATCATCGCCAATAATATAGGTTCTTCACGCGAACTGTTTGTTGCTCAGGTCCTTAATTTGTTCCGCTATCCGCAAGACTGGATATCCCTATGGGCGTTCCCGGTTGACATAAGACACCATCTGTTGAAAGGTTTTGAAGACTATCGAGGCAAGATATCTAAAGCTATTCTAGCGCATGAGATCAAAACGCTGGTTATACCCGCTTTTCTTGAGCACAATCCTGGCTCGCAGGTGGTCGAGGAGATCCATAATGATTTTTTTGACTCAGCGATAATCCGCCTTTCCTCTGGGAAATTGGTATTGGTTTGTGATATTGAATATGCCAATGGGCTACAAATCAAACCCTTATTTGAGTTTTTCGCTGACGATGAATTTAGCCGAGGCTTAGGGATAAAGGAAATAACCATGTATGCTGCCTGCGGTTCTTTAGCCGAAGACGCGAATATTAACGATATTTTAGTCCCTGATAGAGTCTATGGTTTTGGCAGTACCCTAGAGGCCGGTTCTTTTAATCTGGCGCACCCTGATGAAATACGGCCTTTTGTGGCCAGCGGCGTTAAAGTACATCGAGGCGGGATATTCACTATACCCACGGTTATAAGCGCCTCTAAAGAACTGGCGGAGTCTTTTGCTTTGCGGTACCCCAAGTCGGCAATAGAATTGGAACTTGCACATGCTGTAGAAACGCTCAGGAATTATCCGGATATCAAGGCGCGTATAATTTATGAGATACACGATAAGCCTCTATATCGCTTAGCTGTAAAAAGACAAGATGCTCTTGGCAGAGATATCCCGGGATCCAGAAAAATGAAGAAGCGTATCGCTAATGCCGCTGGGGTGGTGGCTTATTTGTTGAGGCAATGGGCTTTTGAGGAAGCGATCATTAAAGGATGTAGTCGCGCCACAGAGCCAAAGATAGATAGCCTGCCCAACATTTTATTCAGTAAGGAGGCGTTAGCTGGAGAGATCAGGGAAAGGGCACAAGGATTGTTTAAAGAAGGCAAGAATCCGCCTCCTCTTTTATTGGGCATAGGGGGATTATCCGGTTCAGGGAAAACGCATTATATAGTTCCGTTTTTGCAGGGGTCACTCGGTTTAAGTTTAAATATAATAAGAGGAGACAGATTCGTTGTGCCCAAACACTTACGCTCTGCGGGCAAGGGAAATATTTATCCTTACGGATTTTTTAACTTTGAAGCGATTAAACAGATGTTAACTGGGTTAAAATCAGGGCAACCGGTCGCCTTTCCTTTATATGACCACAATACAAGGCTGCAGCCTCTTATGAGCAGCCAAGAAGCCGATACACTGATGCGCTCCGGAGCCCAGTCAATCTGGGTGCCTTATTATGGGGAAGTGATGCTTTTATTACCTGGACAAAACTCCCCTTACAGTAGGTTAAGAGTCAATGAGGATAGCATGCTTGGGGTCGACCCGAAAAGCTTAGGGGTAGTCGAAATAGTAGTGCCGGGAAAAGAAATATACTTATTCGATGCGGCTCCGGCGCTATTCATC
>JAFGET010000163.1 GCA_016931435.1 Candidatus Omnitrophota bacterium | reverse complement strand
GGGGATATGCATCATCCTGTTCGCCCGGTCAGCCGCGCACGGCCATTGATAAAAAATATGGGTAAAAAAATATCTTTATTGCTGATGAAAGAAAAACAAAAAGGGAAGATCTCTTTGATCGACGGAGGTTTCGCCTTGAGGAACAGGATGATGAGCATGGGGCTTTATGAAGGCAGGGAGATCACGAAGCTCAGCCACTTTGCCTTAAGGGGCCCGGTGGCAATAAAAGTAGGCCGGTCGGTCATTGCTTTAGGCCACGGTATGGCCTCGAAGATAATCATGGAAACAGAATGAAGCTAAAGAAGATCTTTTTACTTGGTAATCCCAATGTCGGCAAAAGCGTTGTCTTCTCGCGTTTGACCGGAGTGCACGTGGTTTCTTCCAATTACCCCGGCACGACCGTTGAGATAACCAAGGGGTATTTAAAATTAGGCGCAGAGACGGTAGAGGTCATCGATCTTCCCGGCACTTATTCCTTGGAATCAAGCTCCGACGCGGAGGAAGTAGCTGTTTCTTTATTGAAAGAATGCCCCAGGGATGAGATCGCGGTGCTCAATATCCTTGACGCCACTAATCTTGAGAGGAACCTTTTTCTTACCTTACAGCTTATCGAAGAGGGCTACCCGCTTATCGTATGCCTTAATATGTGCGATGATACGGTGCACCGGGGGATACATATCGATATCGGTAAACTTGAAGGGCTTTTAGGCGTGGCGGTTGTGCCTACCTGTGCCGTCACCGGCATGGGGATCAAATTACTGATTGAAAAGATCAAAGACGCCCACCCCTTACCGGCCAAAGAAAAAGTCACTCATGAAGAGCGTTGGAAAAATATCGGCCAGATCATAGATTCTTCGCAGAGCCTTTCCCACCGCCACCATACGCCAAGAGAGATCCTGGAAGATTTATCGGTCAGGCCTATGCCCGGGTTATTTATGGCCGCCGGTATTATTTTCATCGCTTTTAAGGTCGTGCGTTTTATCGGGGAGTTTTTGATCAACAGGGTCTCTGACCCGGTATTTTTTAAATTCTACCTTCCCTTATTGGAGAATATCAGTTCTTCTCTAAACCCGAAAGGGTTCCTGCACCATCTTTTTATCGGTGATCTGATCGGCGGGAAGATCGATTTTAAACAGTCCTTAGGCCTCTTTACCACCGCTCCTTATATTGAATTTGCCATGGTGCTTCCTTACGTGGTTTCTTTTTATTTTGTCTTAAGCCTGCTTGAGGATATCGGGTATCTGCCGCGCCTGGCGATGTTGTTAGATAATATCCTGCATAGGCTCGGGTTGCACGGTTACGCGATCATCCCGGGGCTTTTGGGTTTTGGCTGTAATGTGCCAGGGATTTTGGCTACCCGGGTATTAGAATCCAAACGCGAAAGGTTTATTGCCGCAACCCTTATCTCGATCGGCATCCCTTGTGTCCCGCTTCAGGCGATGATCTTTGGCATACTCGGCTCTTTCGGGGGGTTTTA
The DNA here is from genome assembly GCA_016931435.1 of Candidatus Omnitrophota bacterium. Lineage (GTDB taxonomy): Bacteria > Omnitrophota > Gorgyraeia > Gygaellales > Profunditerraquicolaceae > JAFGET01. The sequence goes on along the minus strand of JAFGET010000163.1, from coordinate 1,818 downwards.
TGTCGGGGGAGTATACCTTATATTATTTTCGGTATTAGTGGTATTGGGCCTTATTTTAAACCGCACGCTTAAAGGTTACAGCCCGGAATTCCTGTTAGAGATTCCTCCCTACAGGTTTCCGCCTTTAACGATGCTTTTACAAAAATTATATTTTCGCGTAAAGGGTTTTTTAATAGAAGCCGTGCCGATAGTGCTTTTAGGCGTCTTGATAATAAACGTGCTTCTTTATTTGCGCCTTTTTGATTATATGACTGCATTTTTTGCTCCCCTAGTCACAGGCTTATTCGGCTTGCCCAAGGAGGCGGTAGTCGGGTTGATGATAGGTTTTTTCAGGAAAGACGTTGCCGTAGGCATGCTTGCGCCTTTGAGTTTAAGCGCCAGGCAGCTGGTGATCTGCGCGGTTTTACTCGCCATGTCTTTTCCCTGTATCGCCACTTTTGTAGTTTTATTGAAGGAATTGGGGATACGCGGGCTGTTAAGAGCTACCGCTATTATGATAGCCGTAAGCCTTATCGTCGGCACCGCGCTCAACATTTTTTTGGCTCCATAACAAATAATAATGAAAGCGATCGCCCTGGTCTCAGGCGGCTTAGACAGCTTGCTCGCAGCAAAAATCATTCAAGGGCAGGAAATAGAAGTCATCGGCATGAGGTTCAATATCCCTTTTTATATACGCAAGCCTTCCTCTTTTAACACCCCGGACTTAGAGATCATAAGGGAAGATATCGGCAGTGAGTTTTTAAAGATAGTATTGAATCCCAGCCACGGTTTCGGTTCGAACATCAATCCCTGCATCGACTGTAAGATCTTAATGCTTACATCTGCCAGGGGCCTGATGCCTAAGCTGGGGGCGAAGTTCATCATCACCGGAGAGGTCCTGGGGCAGCGTCCGATGTCCCAGCATAAAAGGGCGCTGGATACTATCGCCAGGGAGGCGGGATTAGAAGGGTTGGTCTTAAGGCCTCTTTCGGCAAGATTACTTAGCCAGACTATCCCCGAAAAGGAAGGGTGGGTCGACAGAAACAGGCTTTTTGATATCAACGGCCGCGGCAGAAAGACCCAGATAAGATTAGCCGCTCAATTAGGGATAAAAGAATACGCCCAGCCTGCCGGAGGATGCCTTTTGACTGACCCGGCGTTTTCCGCAAGGTTAAAAGACCTTATTTTAAATAAAGAACTTTCCGGGGACAAGATCGAATTATTGAAGATCGGCCGGCATTTTCGGCTCTCGCCTCAACTGAAGTTGATCGTAGGCAGAAATGAGTCCGAAAATAAAGAACTTCAGGTTTTAGCCCAAAAGGGCGGATATTTATTTGCGCCTTTGAATATCGCCGGGCCGGCTGCTTTGGTAAAAGGCGAGTTGGATGAAGGCGCGATCGGGCTTTGCGCATCCATCGTCGCGCGTTATTGCGATAAGAACGGTGATGAATATGTAGAAGTGGCTTTTTCCGATGCGCTTTTAGGTAAAGAGCGCATCATAAAGGCTTTGCCTTTGGAAGAAAAAAAATTATCGATTTTTAGGGTATGAGGCACAAAGAAGCGCTTCTTTATAAAAAGTCGGGGGATGATTCTGTTGATTGCTTCCTTTGCGCGCATCGCTGCCATATCGCAGAAGGCAAATACGGGTTTTGCGGAGTGCGCCTTAATGAAAAAGGCGTTTTGTATACAGAGGTTTATGCCCGCCCCTGCGCCATGCACGTTGATCCTGTCGAAAAAAAACCTCTTTATCATTTTCTCCCCGGCACAAGTTCTTTTTCCGTAGCTACCGTAGGATGCAATTTCCGTTGCGGATTCTGCCAGAACTGGCAGATATCCCAG
>JAFGET010000162.1 GCA_016931435.1 Candidatus Omnitrophota bacterium | reverse complement strand
CTTTACTTTCCTTATCTAGTTTTGCGGCAATATCTTATACGCTTATTATATCACTAAAAATAATATAGGCAACCATTTGTAAAAGAATTTTCTAGACAAAACCTCTAAAATATGTAGAATATCATAATACCTACGTAGAAAAAGGAAAGCTCTTATGGAAGGCTTAAAAGATAAAAATCCCAAGTATTTCCTTAATTCAAGCGGGGAATTCGTAATTGAGAACTATAACTTCTCAAAACCCTTCGCAAATTTCTTCCCCGGTATTGCCGGGAAATACGGCATACCGATGTGGGTCTTCTATGTCAACCGCGGCCAGTGTATCGTAAGCTGCGGCACCAAGGATAAAGACCACTCTATACTGGAATTCTTCCCCGCAAACCGGGCCTGGCAAATGGTCTCTTCTCATGGATTCCGTACCTTTATAAAAGTATTAAAGAAAGACGCGGGCCTCTTTTATGAACCTTTTCATAACGGTTCCAGCAATTTAGGTTTTAAGCTCGCAAACCAAATGCGTATCAGCTCTTACGATCTAAAGCTGGAAGAAACCAATACCTCTTTAGGCATAAAAACAGAAGTCGAATATTTCAACATCCCCTCTGAATCATATGCAGCGCTGGTCAGGGTATTAACGCTTACAAATACTTCAAGAAACGCCCTGAAGATGCAGGTTTTAGACGGCCTGGCGCAAATCGTCCCATACGGCACAGCCAATCTGTTCCTTAAAAAACTCAGCCGCACGATCGAGGCCTGGATGAACGTGGAGAACCTTAAAAATTGCGCCCCTTATTATAAATTGGATGTCGATCCGACTGACAGGCCGGAAGTAATACACATCAAGGGAGGTAATTTCTACCTGGCTTTCCACCAGGATAAAAAAGATTCCAGGATGATCCGGCCTATCATAGACCCGCAGGCGGTATTCGGGTCCGTTACGGATTTTTCTTTCCCGCGCCGGTTTATGGCCGAAAAACACTTCAAATACCCGAGGACCCAGATGGATAGAAGCAAAATGCCATGCGGTATGCTCTTGTTAGACGTAGAATTAGGCAGTAAATGCCAGAAGAAAATCTATACCCTCCTGGGTTATATGCGCAGCAAAGAACTGCTTAATTCATCATTAAAAAAGATAACAAAAACCGGATATATCGCGCTCAAAAAAGAAGAGAATAAAAACCTGATCGCTTCACTGCAGGAAGATATCGCCACGGAAAGCAGTTCGCCTGAATTCAACCTTTACGCCCGCCAGACCTATCTTGACAACATCATGCGCGGAGGATACCCCATAGTTTTAAATCCGCAATCGCAGAATCAAAAGTCCGTATTTTATCTTTATTCCAGAAAACACGGAGACCTAGAAAGAGATTATAATAAATTCCATATCCAGGCTACCTATTTTTCGCAAGGCAACGGTAATTACCGCGACGCAAACCAGAACAGAAGGTGCGAGGTCTGGTTTAACCCGCAGGTAGAAGATGAAAACATAAATACCTTCTTTAACCTTCTGCAGACAGACGGCTTTAATCCTCTTGTAGTAAAGGGGATAACCCTTACCTTAAAAAATATAAACGATTTTAAGGCGGAACTTAATAGCCTTATAGATGATGGCGTAGAAAAACTCGAGCAATTTTTAAGCCGGCCCTTTACCCCGGGAGAACTGATAATCTTTATCCTGGAAAATAATATAAAGCTAAAAGCCTCCCCTGATGAATTTTTAGAACTGCTCATCCCCTATTGCCAAAAGACGCAGGAAGCCGAACACGGCGAAGGATACTGGACCGACCACTGGACATACAACCTGGATCTATTGGAAAATTACTTAGGTGTCTATCCGGAAAGGTTCAAAGGCCTGCTTTTTGAAAAAAAGTCATTCTGTTTCTTTGATAACACCGAAGTCGTAAAGCCCCGGGAAGATAAATATATCTTAAAAGACGGAACAGTCAGGCAATTCCACTCGCTTTTAGCCAGTAATTCCAAGCGCGAGATGATCAAAAGGCGCCTTGAGCAGCCTCATTTAGTCAGGACTATTTACGGAAAAGGGCAAATCTATTATACTACGCTTTTTAATAAGCTCCTGTGCCTGTTTGTAAATAAATTGGCATCGCTGGACCCCTTCGGGGTAGGCATTGAAATGGAAGCAAATAAACCCAACTGGTATGACGCCTTAAACGGCCTGCCCGGGCTTTTGGGCTCTTCACTTTGTGAGACATTGGAACTGAAACGCCTGGCCATCTTCATAAAAGATGTCCTTCAAAAAGCCGGCCCCGATAAAATAGACATTACTGAAGAGGTCTATGATTTTTTAACCGGCCTGGATAAACAGCTTAAGGCCTACCTTGAAAACAATAATCCTGAGAGGGATTTTCAATATTGGGATAAAAGTAATAACCTCAAGGAAGACTACCGCCGTAAAACAAAGATGGGGCTCAGCGGAAAAGAAACGCCTATGTCTTCTTCGGAATTATTACTTATTTTGGATAACTCCTTTCAAAAGCTTGAAATAGGCATAAAAAAAGCAAAAGATAAAAAAAATAACGTTTATTACGCCTATTTCATCAATGAAGTTTCGGAATTCAAACCGTTAACTCCTCCTTACGTAAAGCCGCTTAGATTCACCCAAAAGAGGCTTCCTCTATTTTTAGAATCCCAAATGCACGCCTTAAGGCTTGCCAAAAGCCCCAAAGATGCCGCATCTCTTTATAAAGCCACTAAAAAGAGCCCTCTCTATGATAAAAAGCTTAAGATGTATAAAATTACCGCTAATTTAAAAAAGATGCCGGAAGAGATCGGCAGGTGCCGGGTATTTACTACCGGGTGGCTGGAACACGAATCTATTTGGTTGCATATGGAATACAAATACCTGCTTGAGGTATTAAAATCAGGCCTTTACAGGGAGTTCTACGCGGATTTTAAAAACGCGCTTATTCCTTTTCAAAACCCCGGGAGGTATGGCCGCAGCATACTGGAAAACTCTTCGTTTTTGGTCAGCAGCGCATTTCCGGATAACAAACTGCACGGCAACGGCTTTGTCGCTCGCCTTTCCGGTTCGACCGCGGAATTCCTGCAGATGTGGCTGCTCATCAATACCGGACTAAAGCCTTTCTATGTAAACGCTAAAAATGAATTAAACTTAAAATTTTCCCCGATTTTAGCAGGATGGTTGTTTAAAAGAAAGACAAAGACTTACGGTTTCAAATTTTTAGGCAGGATATCTGTTATCTACCATAACCCAAATACTAAAAATACCTTCAGCAGTAACAGAGCAAAAATCAAAAAAATAACTTTTGAGGACAAAGATAATAACCGCGTAGAGATCTCATCCGATATAATCCCCGCCCCATACGCAGAACAGGTCCGCTCGCAACTTATTGAAAAAATAGATATATACCTGGACTAAGCCTGCAACTTTCATAAAATCAAGCTGTTACAGAAATAAAAGACCTTAAAAAAAATGCCTTACATATGACTAAAAATACCAATGTGTAAATTTATAAATTGCCAAGCTTGAAAAGTAATAAAATGCGTGTTATACTTTAATTGATCATTGCTCTTATGATAATTCAGTAAAATCTACTGATAAAGGCAAACTAGCAGTAATGCTGGGACGCAAAGCCGTGCGTCCGCTAAAAGATCTTTAGCGGGTAGGCAGGTTACCAAAGAGAAACGCAAGCGGCCCTAAAATATTGTCTTTTAGGGTTTTTTGTTGTAAAGACAAAGTATCTCGATTGGTAACCTCAATCGTAACAATAAGTTAAAACCCAGCTATAATCTAGCTGGGTTTTTATTTTGCCTGCTAAAAACTCTTTGTAGGCAAAATATCCCGATGATCGAAGAGGAATCGGGACTATTAAAGTCAAACTATGGACAAAGAGCGCGTAGTCACATTCTTAAACAGGCAAGAAGTCGATTTCCTGGATAAGTTGGGAAAAGACGCCCTTTTCTCAACCGGCCTCAAATTGTCCAGGGCAAAAATAATCGAATGGCTGGTAGATTTTACGAAAAAGCTCAATATTAACGGCGATTATATCAAATCCGAAAAAGATTTTGATGATAGGATATTAAAGGTCCTGATAAATACCCACCACCTGCCACGGTAATCCTGCAGCTAAGGGTGGCACCCCAGCTTATATGAATGCTGGGTGTCCCCTTTGCCCGGGGAAGGAGAAAAGAAATGAATAAGAAGATGTTTTTGGCAGCGACAGCTCTATTCATTCTGTTCTTTTCGGCTAATATCGCCCTGGCAGCAGATAACGCTTCTTTTCAGGTAAGCTGTACTATGCCTGCGATACCCGGAGTGAATGTGCCGTTGGTAGAAAAAGTCGAGGTCAGGGAAACAGGGAAATTACAAAACTTGGAAACGAGACAAGGCAGGACTCCTGTAGTAATGCAGACCTTCTACTGCCGTTAAACTTATGTTTTAATCTTCTGACTTATTCAGCGGAATATTGTAAGGATAGGAAAGGCCTTCATAGAGAGTAATCTTCTTTTTTAATCCTACCTGAGGCAGATAGTACAACGGCAAAGTATCTAATACTAACTCTACTTCATGTTCACCTTCTGAAAGATTTGAGAAGAAATATTTTCCGTTTATCTCTGTCTTTGCCTTTTTTGAACCGTCTAAGATCAATACCACCCCCTGCACTCCTTTATCGCCCGGGTCATATTTTCCGTTATTATTCACATCCTCAAAAACCAATCCGCTTATTTCGGTGCGTGAGCTGACTCCAAAATCTATCCTCACCCCGCGGTTATGCACTACCGAAACTTCCTGCGATACCGGCACAGTAAGCACAAACCCCTGCGGGAGCGTGGAAGTATCAAGGTTGACCGTAACCTTTTGGGCGCTTATCTTCTTAAAACTATAATAACCAAATAGATCAGTTACGCAGAACTTATTCTTCCCAAGCCATACCTTCACTCCTTCTACCGGAGGCTCATCGCGCTGGCGCAAACCGTCGTAATTTAGGTCTTTAAAAACAAATCCTTCTATATTGCCTATTGAACGCCAGCTTATTCCCGTATCCCACAAATAACGCATCCCGGCGTTGAAGTTCAAATCTGTACTAAGCACTTTCCAGGACTTATTCATAAGGTTATGCGTATTTATGCTGCCGTATATTTCTCTATCGGTTGATGGCCGGTAAATCAAATTCAGCGAACTATCAAGATAATCCTCGCCGGTTAGAAAACTAGTTTCTGAACCAACATTTTTTTCATTGTGGTAAGAAGCGCGAAAATTCCCGGACAGGTTATGAGTAATATTAAAATCTCCCGGCCATTCTACCCCTACTTCATATACTTCGGGGCGGCTCCTGTTTCCGGAATAAGTCTCTTCATGCCAGTTTATCTGGCGGTTATAAAAAGCGCGCAAATCAGAGATCAGGCGGAAATTTACTCCCGCCTTTATCTCATCGTCAACATAAGAAGAAGCGGGCGAAGAATAACTTTTGTTGTCATAGTGGACATATGAAACAAAAGTAGTAACATCCCTTTCGCTGCCAAAATCCTTGGTTAACCTTAATGATTCCTTTTGGTTACGCGACTGAGAAACCATTCCTAAGTTATTGATGAGGCTATAAGCCAGGCTCAAATTAGAAGAAGGAGAAAGCTGATAGTCTATGCCCCAGTCAAAATTTTCATTTAACCGGTCATCTTCATCATCCGCGGGAAAAAGTGTATCCTGAAATACTCCCAGTTTGGCATTTGTTTTCAGCCTATCGGTAACGCTATAATCCCAGCTGGCTGAATTATCCCAGCCTTTTCCCAGCTGGGAACCGGTAATATTACGGAAGTTTTTATTGATATTTTTTACCTGAATAGCCAATCCTGACCTTGGCCAGCTATAGTTTGTATTTAAAATATGGGCGAAAGTCCACTCGTCAAAACCTATTTCATAACTCATCCCCCATCTTTCGGCTGCCCAGTTACCCAACAGGTTATAAACGTAACTAGGCGCCTCTCTTACCCTATCCTCTCCCCAGCCATGCCCCATTGTAAAACTATATTTGTGATCTGTGATAGGATAGAAATTCAGGTTGAAACCGCTTAAAAAAGAATCCTTGATTTTTACCAAACCCGGGGAAAGGTTCCCATATCTTCCTCCGCCTTCTCTTCCCCAAATAAGCGCGTATCCCAATTTATTATTAAAAGCCGGGGATGAAAAACTTGCTCCGCGCACCCCTCCGGAAAAAGCAAGGCTTGAGAAAGGCGAAGATACATCAAATCCGGAAATCCTGAAATCTTTAAAATTGCCGTATTGGCCCTTGTCTAAAGTCACATTCAAATAAGTCAAATCAGTAGTTAAAGCATCGCTGCGGACACTGGCTGATGAAGTCAACTCCCCGTAAGGAGTCTGGCCTTCTATATTCAATTGATGACCCCAGCTATAACCTGAGCGCCTTAAAAGCGTAAGCCTCTTACCGGTTTCTGAAGAATTCCAGGTCAGGCCGTAATTCGCCCTAAAAGTCCCTGCTTCTTCTTCTGCGCGCAAAGTCTCTTCGTAAGTCGGCCCTTCCGGTTCAGGCAGCTTGCTTAAGAATTCTATGGTCTTTCTGCCGCTATTATCCCAGATATGGGCGTAAGTATACCCGATATCCCTGGCGGTCGCCAATAATTCATCCGCGCTCTTTTTACTAAGTTCTAAGACATCCGGGTCTACTACTAAGAACCTCTGTATATTGTTCCCTTTTATAGTTATACTTTTACCCTGCGCAAGCTCTATTGGCTGCGCAAGGCTTTCAAAAGAATCATTCAGGGATAAAACTTTAAGTGGAGCCATTTCCTTAGCAGGCATCACAGCTGATTCTTCTTCCGTAATAGCTTTTTCTTTTAAAGGGCCCAGAGGTTCTTTTACCTCTGCGATTTCTTCTCTGGGCTCAAGAGAAACTGCCGGGATAGACACTCTTCTTCCTTTTTTGAATGCCTCTTTCTGCTCTTTTTGTATTTTATGGATATATTCCTTTGCCGGGGCATAATTAGGTTTTAAAACCAGGACTTCATTGAATTGGTGAAGCGCTTCACCAAGATCGCCTTCTTCATATAATCTTACGCCCTTTTCATATAAAAAATCTACCGGTTGAGAGTGTTTTTTAGAAGGATACCTGGTTTTATCCGGACGGGCCTTGGTTTTTTGCTGGGGAAAAGAAAAGATTTCTTTTTTAGGGGCTTCTGTCTTTACTCCGGACATACGCTCTATCATCTTCAGGGAAGGCGGATAGTTAGGCTGCACTAACAATGACTTTTTAAATTCATGCAGAGCGTCGTCATACCTGCCCTGGTCATAGAACCTCATTCCTATTTCAAAGAGAAATTCTGCCGATTGCGGATAAGCATAACCGGAAGGCATCATTACCATTGCCATAAAAATAAAAATCATTAAAATACAGGCCTGCTTTTTCATTTTTTGCTATACTTTCCCCTTGACCTGCTATAGATCATTAAATTTACAGGGATAATAATTATACACCATTTATTAAAAAAAGTCAATAATAAATTTACCGCCATTTACCGAGATTTACTGATTTTTTAGCAAATTAATCCTTTATTCCTAAAATCTGTATCAAGCCGGAGGAATCTTTCAAAAAATCAACTTCTTTAACCAGTGCCTTCCTGCCTTCTAAGCTGAAATTAACTATTAAAGTATACTTACCGGGTACGATCTTATCACTGATCCCTATTACGAAAGAAGCTTTATCCTGAGGCATAAGGCAAAATTTCTGGATCTCCCCCCTTTGAAAAAGAAAATTGTTTGTCCCCATTACAAAATAGGTGGCTTCTGATAACAATATTGCGTTTCCCGCATTCAAAAATTCACCCCGAATACTACCCTTAACAACTGAGATATCTTCTATTTTTACCGCTAAGATTTTATCAACCGGTTCAAGGTAAATAGAGCACCCCGCCCTAAAAATAACCCCTACGCTATTTCCCTTCACCGGCGTTCCAGAAATAGTCTCAAAAAAAAGAATTGCGTTATAGCTTCCTTTCGCCTGTTGAGGGATGCTAATAGAATACTCTACCAATTGTTGAGAATTCGGCGGAATAATAAAAAGTGACGGGGTTATATTAATCCATTTTCCGAAGGAATAAGGCGTAGAACCCAAAGGGCGAAAACCCTTTAAGCCATTATGGGGAGACAAAAAAACAAAATCCTGGCAATATGTTTTTACGGTAAACGTTTCCGTGGAGGAATTGAACAGCGTCAGGCGTCCCCGGATCGTCTCTTGAGGTTTGTAGCTTAATTTGATCTCCCGCTGATCCAGGGTCAGCTGGGCAAAACAAGGATAGTAAAAAAGCAAGGGGAAAATCCCACAGATCAATAAAAAAAAATTATCTTTAATCTTCAATTTTTAAGAAGATGTGATCATGATATTACCGCTATAATCTCCGGCCATATCTATTGAAGAAAAAACTTCTGCTTCCGCAGGATCCGGAGGATTTGCTTTGGGGTCTTTACTGACTAACCCCAGGTAGATCCTCAACCATCCTCCCTGAATATCCGAAAGCGGGATAACCGCCGCCTCTGCCTTTAGGTCTTTTAATAATTTCTTTTGCTGTGGCAATAAAACCTGGGTTTCATTTTTATCCTTATCCACTGTCATCTTGATAAAAGTCGCCGTGGTTTTCCAGCCTAGGCCATGCTTCTGCCCTGCCGGCTTATTGCCTTCTTGATAACCGATGTTAATCTGGTTGATATTTGCTCCGCCCTTATGCGTCAGACCGATATCTATGGCAAAATAGTAAGGCTCCTGCTGAATAAGAGACCTATATTGGCCCTGGTCTCCTGATACCAGCTCTCTGGATAATGGGCCGAAAGCTATTACAGAAACCTGCTCTGCCCAACGGTTGCCTTCTACGAAGACCTTGGTAATTGTAATCTTAACGCCATCGGCTTTTGGCACGCCCATATTAGCAGGGATGCTTGCGGCGTAAATAACCGGACAAACCCATAAAGATATACTTAGTAATATAAGAGTTACGGTAGATCTTTTCTGCATTATATTATTTTTCCTATTCTACGCTTAATATTTTTAACGACTTACCCTGTTCCGAAGAAAATTTTATTTTTTTGGTTAAAGGCTTACCTTCAAAAAAATCAAACTTTATCACTAAGGTATAATCAACACCGGAATGAATTTTTGGTGTAAGCTCCATCTGGATGGCAGCTGTTTCTCCCGGTGGAATAAAAATCTGCTGGATATTACCCTCATCTATCACTCTGCCTTTGTCATTCATGACGGAAAAATCTGGAGCAGCGATTAAAATCGTCTCCCCGGTATTGACCACAGTGCCATTGATTTGCCTTCTCCCTGAACCTAAAAACTCTCCTACTTCTGCTTTTTTTACCCCTTCTTTATTTTCTAAAAACAAGGTATAACCCCATCTTTCAATAACCCCGACATTATTATTTCCGCTAAGCGCGACAGCGCCTTTCTCAAAAAAAATAGTCGCGCAATGCCATCCCTTGACATCCTGGGGGACATTGATAGAATAACTAACGATCTTTTTTCCTTTGGGTGGGATACTTAGGAAGCCCGGTGTGACCGTAATCCAATTAGAGCAGGAATAAGGAGTTGAGCCCGGGGGCAAAAAATCCTTTTTTCCGGTAAAAGGCGGAATAAATTTTACATCCTGCAAATAAACCCTCAGGTCTACGGTCTCATTGGAATCACTGGATAAAACAATGCTCCCCTTGATATTCTGGCCGGGCGAGACCTTCAGCGTCTCATTAAATCTTTCCAGCCTTATCTGAGCAAAAGCCGGAAGAGCCAAGTTTAATGCCGATATTACAATCAAAAAGGAAATTATTTTTTTCATCCGTCCCTCTTTTTAAAAAAAGAAGGCAGGTCCTGCTTCGCGCATTCCCTGCCTTCTTTTTTAAAACAGCTTCTTTTAGGAATAACTAATCGTCATGGTTGCGCTAAAGGTACCACTTGGAGTAGCATAAGTAAAAACATGATTACCAGAGGGATCGGCTACAGAGTCCCAATTGGTATTGATACCAATGTATATTCTTACCCATTTTCCACCCTGATATGATGCAGATTGGCTTACAAAGGTAGGAACAGCATCGGTCATGTACAGCTTGGTTGCCGGTGCTTCTGTCGCTTCTCCGTATTGCTTCTGCACATAGGCGGTATTTACTCTCTGCCTCATAGCAAGATCTCCACCATAGGTAACAGTTACAGTGGGTGGAGTAGACATGCCGCCGCCGCCGCCAAACCCGATATCAATAGCATAATAACCATTGTCCGAAGGGGCAAAAATAGCCAAAGGCGTACCCAAAGTATCAGTTAATTCCACCAATGTCCCAAAAGCCATGTTAGCTAAAGGAACAGCTGTTCCCCATGTATCAGTTGAACCATCATACGGAGGGTTAGCGGTGATTTTAGACATCTTTGCGCTAAACGATCCTGCGGGAAGCGTGGTCGTCAGATCAGCAGCCAAAGCCACCGAATAAATCAGCGCAAACGCTGCTAGTGTTAAAATAAGTTTCTTCATTTCTTAAATCCTCCTATTTTTCTTACTTGTGTTACTTGTTAACGCGTTAACTCATTCCGTGGCTTACTTGTTTAAAAAACTCCCCCTCCTCCTTTCCGACTTCCTCCAAAAAGATTAAAAGTTGTTATTTTTACCGAAAAAAGCCTATGTATTAAATTTAACATATTTTTATAAGCCCTGTCAAGGAAAACGCTTTCTTTTTTTTACCAACCAAACAACCCACTAAGGCCCTACTTGGCGATTATACACTATAAGGAGTAGATTTTAATGTATACTTGCTTCTAAAGAAAGGAGCGGGTATGCTTAAATACATTGGTCTTT
>JAFGET010000161.1 GCA_016931435.1 Candidatus Omnitrophota bacterium | reverse complement strand
TAGGTAAATCTAAAACGGGCCGCGCGCAGGAAGATTCGAAACTTAAGCTCTGTTGTTCTTTTCTGCCCTTGGTATAGACTATAAGCTTGCCTTTTTCCACGAACTTTTCAGCTACCTTAACCGCTATATCCAAGAGCCCTCCGGGATTATTACGCAAGTCGAGAACCAGGGCGCTCATCCCTTTTTTCATAAGGTCATTGAGGGCATAATCCAGGTCTTTAGGGGTGTTTTCCCCGAATTCCACCAATTGGATATAAGCGATACCGTCTTCCAAAATCTGCGCGTTTTTGACCGACCTTATCTTTATGATCTGCCGGGTTATCTTAAACTCCAGGATCTTATTATCCGGCTCCCTTAAGACAGTAAGGTTGACCGAAGTACCCGGTTCCCCCCTTAATTTTTTTACAGCATCGGTGATCGTAATATCCCGGGTAACTTCATTATCTATCTTGATGATCCGATCATTTGCCTTGATCCCGACTTCCCAGGCGGGGGTCCCGTCAATAGGGGCGATCACAGTCAAGAGGCCGTCTTTTATAGTGATCTCTATACCCAGGCCGCCGAATTTTCCTTCCGTGTTTACTTTTAACTCTTCATAAGTATCAGGGTCCATGAATTGGCTGTGCGGGTCTAATGAGGAAAGCATACCCTTAAGCGCTCCGTAAATCAGGTCCTTAGAAGTGACCTCATCCACATAATCCTCCTGGATGATAGCCAGGGCGCCGGAAAAAAGGCTTACCTGATTATATAGATCATCTTTTTTCTTCCGCGTATCCGATAAAGCTAAAGCGGAAACCGCTGTAAGCACAGCCAGGAACCCTAAAAAAAATAAAATTTTTTTATTCACCGCTTAACCTCCGCTTTAAAATATCCTGCGCAACTTTCGGGTTAGCTTTACCTTTTGTCTTTTTCATCACCTGCCCGACCAAGAACATCAGGGCGTTGGTTTTACCGGACTTAAAATCATTGACCGAAGAGGCGTTCTCGGCGATCACCTCGTCAATATCTTTTTCCAGAGAGCCTGCGTCGGAGATCTGAGAAAGGTTTTTTTCCTGGATGATCACCGAAGGAGGCTTGCCGGTCTTGGCCATTTCTTCCAACACTGCTTTGCCGTTCAGATTAGAAATCGCCTGCTTCTTCTCAACCAGCTCTATCAATTCCAAAAAGTCTTCCGGGGAAATCTCCAACTGGAAAATCTCCTGGTTCCTTTGTGCGGCTATTGCGGTAAGCGGGCCGATCAACCAGTTAGCAACAAGTTTTTTATTTTTATCGGGCCAGATCCTAAAACGCTCTTCCGCGTATTCGGCATTGTTTTTAAGTGAGACCAGGATCCCCGAATCGTATTGTGACAGGCCGTACTCTTTTTGAAAACGGCTCCTTCTTTCCTTGGGAAGCTCGGGAATACCCTGGCGTATCTGCGCGATTTTTTCGCGGGAAATTATAAACGGCGGCAAGTCCGGTTCAGGAAAATAACGGTAATCCTTGGCTTCTTCTTTACTGCGCATGACAAGAGTCCGGGATGACTTTTCATCCCAAAGCCGCGTCTCCTGGATGATTTCCCGGCCGCTTTCGGCTAACCCTTGCTGTCTTTGGGCTTCATATTCTAAGCTGTCCTTTACGGCTTTAAAGGAATTCAGGTTTTTCAATTCGGATTTTGTCCCCAGCACGCTAGCGCCCTTGTGCCTTATCGAAATATTAGCGTCGCAGCGTAATGTCCCTTTTTCCATATCGCAATCAGAAACCCCCAAGTATTGGATTATGCTTTTTAAATCTACCAGATATTCATAGGCTTCTTGCGGCGAACGGATATCGGGCTCTGAGACTATCTCCAGCAAAGGTTGGCCGGCGCGATTATAATCTACCAGACTGATATTATCCCTATGTATCAGTTTACCGGCGTCTTCCTCCAGATGGACCCGACGGATACGGATGCGTTTTTGCCCTGAACCAACTTCAATGTCAAGATATCCCTCTTTAGCGACAGGTAAGTCATATTGAGAGATCTGAAAATTTTTAGGCAGATCCGGATAATAATAGTGTTTGCGGTCAAATTTGGTAAATTCCTGCACTGAACAATTAAGCGCAAGGCCTACTTTTACGGCGTATTCCAGCGCGGTAAAGTTTAAGACCGGCAAAGCCCCGGGAAACCCCAGGCAGACCGGACAGGTCTGCGTATTCGGCTCTTGCCCAAACTCCGTAGAGCATGCGCAAAAAACTTTAGCCTTGGTCTTAAGCTGCACATGCACTTCCAACCCAATGACTGCCTCGTACATTCGTAACCCCTAGTAACTTCTAGATCTTCGCTTTCATCTTATGCCAGGGCGTTGACTGCTCATAAGCATAGGCTATTTTAAAAAGCGTGCTTTCATCAAAAGGCTTTGCTAAAATCTGAAGCCCCACAGGTAAGCCTTCCTTAGTAAAACCGCACGGCACGGATATCGCGGGAATACCTGCTAAATTAGCAGATATGGTATAAATATCGGACAGGTACATTTTTAAAGGGTCATTACTTTTTTCTCCTATCCTGAAAGCTACGCTGGGAGAAGTAGGAGTGATGATACAATCGTAATCGCCAAATACAGCGCCAAAGTCGTTTTTTATCAATGTCCTCACTTTAAGCGCGCGCAAGTAATAAGCGTCGTAATACCCATGCGATAAAGAAAACGTCCCCAGAAGCACCCTTCTTTTTGCCTCGTCTCCGAAACCTTCCCCGCGGGTCTTCTTATACATACTTACCAATCTGTTACCTGCCCCTTGTTCTTTATCCTCAGCCCTTAAGCCGTACTGGACACCGTCAAATCTGGATAGATTGGAACTTGCTTCTGCCGTAGCGATGATGTAATAAACCGGCACCGCGTATTCCGTATGAGGCAAAGAAACCGAAGCAATATCTACGCCTAATCCCTTCAATTTATTTATAGCTTCATACAATATGCTTTTTACCTGCGGATCCAAGCCTTCGACAAAGTATTCTTTAGGGATAGCGGCCTTTACCCCCTTGATATCTTCACCCAGAGACTTGGTATAATCGGGGACCTCTATCTCCGCGCAAGTGGAATCATGAGGGTCGCGTCCGGAAATAAAATTCATACATAAGGCGCAATCGCCGACATCTTTGGTGATCGGCCCGATTTGATCAAGGCTGGAGGCAAAAGCTATCAATCCGTAACGAGAAACCCTGCCATAAGTAGGTTTTAGCCCCACCACCCCGCAAAAAGAAGCCGGCTGCCTTATCGAGCCTCCGGTATCTGAACCTAAAGCGATTATGGCCTCATCTGAAGCTACTGCCGCCGCTGAGCCTCCCGATGAGCCCCCTACAACCCTATCTAAATCCCAGGGGTTATGCGAAGGCCCAAAGCAGGAATTCTCCGTGGACGAACCAAAAGCAAACTCGTCCATATTTGTCTTGGTCCCCAGTATTACAGCTCCCGCCTCCCTTAATTTTTTAATCACAGTAGCATCGTAAGGGGGTTGAAACCCCGCCAGGACCTTCGAGCAACACTCAGTATTTTCCCCCTCCGTGCAGATATTATCTTTTACGGAAACAGGAATGCCCGATAACGGCTTATCATCCTGCGGAGCATAAATAGAGGCTTTTAAGCCATCGAACCGTACATACGCCTTAACCTCGGCTTCTGTTCTGCGCGCTTTCTCTTCAAGTGAAGTTATGATATCCGAACAACGGATATCACCAGAAACAAGTGAGCTTCGTAACTGAACCACAGTCTTAGTATTGAGATCTGACGTAGGCATGCTGTTATTCGATTACCTTGGGAACGCCAAAGAAATTCTCTTTGCGCTGGGGGGCATTTTTAAGCGTTTTTTCTAAATCCAGGGATTTACCGCAGGCATCTTCCCGCAGCACGTTATTGATGGGGAGGATATGGCTAGTAGGTACGATATTCTCGATATTTATTTTTTTTAATTTATCGATAAAATCAACGATACCCGCCAGCTGAGAAGACAGCCTCCTCAGCTCCTCCTCGCTCAAGTCAATGCGTGAGAGATGCGCTACCTTTTGGACTGTATCTTTTTCTATAGCCATAAGTTATAATTTTATCACTAGTTGCGCAAAAAGTCAACTTCGAGGAAGTTTTTTCTTTGTTCTAAGGTAAGCGATCAGGGGGGATAAAAAAATGCTAAACAAAGACCTGTTCTACGGCTTTTAGCAGGACATCTTTAGTCACCGGCTTAGCCAAAACGCTGTGCTTTCCGCTTCTCATATCCTTCTGTTCTTCCGTTTTTCTTATCACGCCGGTCAAAAATATTATAGGTATGCCGCAAGTCTCCGGGTCGTCCGATAAAGTGGAAGCGATTTCTCCTCCGTCAGTATCTCCGAGGATTATATCCAGAATGATCAAATGCGGTTGTTTTTCTTTAGCTAAGACAACCGCTTCCCTGCCTTTAGTCGTAGAAAAAACCTCATAATCAGCACGCGCCAGGATGTTACTTACAAGGCCGAGGGCCTCTTCTTCGTCTTCTACAATCAGGATTTTTTTGTTATCCATTGTTTCTAAATTATCGCAAAAGAGCGGGGTTGTCAATATTTTTTTATATCAATACCGCCTGGAGGAAATTGAATAAATAGCCGAAGACAATAATAGCAAGGCTTGTGACTGCAAAAAATAACGCGATCAAGGGAAGCTTCAAAACCGTATAAATAAGTTTCCTGACCGCTACTTGCAGCATGGCCTACCGTCCTTTTTCTTAGAAGAGCAGCAACATGAAGAACCCTTAGCCTTTTCTTCCATTTTTTTGTCAAGTTTTTCCAATAATCTTGCCCAAAAACCTTTATTCTGCGGGTCTTTCCTTTCCATAACGCCTCCTTAATCAAACCATTTCAGACAGATATTTCGACAATTATTCATATCTTAAGGCTTCGATCGGGTCAAGCCTGGAAGCCTGGCTTGCCGGCCACATCCCGAAAACTACGCCGATAGCCAAAGAAAAAGTCGTAGCGAGCATTACAAAAAACGGCACGATCTTTACCTGCCATCCGGCAAAAAAAGTGATCAAAAACGATGCACCGCACCCCAACGCCACCCCGCCTATCCCTCCCAATAAAGACATCAGTACCGCCTCAATAAGGAACTGGATCATTATATCGCGCTCGTTTGCTCCTATTGCCTTACGCAGCCCGATCTCCCGCGTACGCTCAGTGACAGAGACAAGCATGATATTCATGATCCCGATGCCTCCTACTAATAAAGAAATAGCCGCGATAGAGCCAAGAAGCAAAGACATGGTTTTAGTCGTAGACTCCAGGGTGTTTTTTATATCAGACATATTGCGTATCTGAAACGAATCCTCTTCGCTTTTATTCAATCTATGCTGCTTGATAATTGTTTGCGTGATCTTATCCGTTAATTCATCTAACACCTGAGGATTTTTTGCCTCAACATAAATCGTATCGATATAGTCTTTACCCAAAAGCCTGTACATGGCAGTAGTGACAGGCACAAGCACATTATCGTCCTGATCGCGAAAGGAATTAGCCCCTTTAGAAGGCAAAACTCCCAGTACCCTGAAATTTATCAGGTTGATCTTTAAATTCTCGCCTAAGGGGTTATTTTCTCCAAATAATTCTCTTGCCACGGTAGCGCCCAAAAGGACGACTTTCTCCCTCATCTTCACCTCATATTCGCTGAAAAACCTCCCGGCAACGGGGACAGACGCCCGCATCAAAGCATAATCTACCCCTACCCCTTCAAGCTGCGTGTTCCAATTCTTATTTCCGTAAACTAACTGCACCCTTCCGGAGACAGAAGGACTCAATCTTTTTACATCATCCCCTATTTTTCTGAAAGCTTCCAGGTCGGCAAAGGTGAACCTTGTGACTGTGCCGCTGGCTAATGCCACACCGTGGAACCTGGCGGAGCCCGGGCGCACGACCAAAAGGTTGGATCCTAAAGAAGCTAGCTGTTTTTCAATGGAAACCTTTGCCCCTTGCCCTAAAGCCAACATCGCAATAACCGCCGCCACCCCGATGAGCACTCCCAATATCGATAAAAGAGAACGCATCTTATGAGAAAGCATGGCAAAACATGCTTCCCGCAGATAATCCAAAAATTTTACGCGGCTGATCTGCCCTCCGGCTTCATCAAAAATCTCTCCTGCCGTTCTCTTTTCGCCATCAGGAATATTTACATCAACGGGAACAGTCGACCTCTCATCAGAGACTATGCATCCGTCACGCATAAAAATGATCCTTTGCGCCTCTTGGGCGATCTCCTTTTCATGAGTCACTACGATCACGGTCTTGCCCCTTCGGTGAAGCTCTTTCAATAAAGACAGGATCTCGGCCTTGCTTTTTGAATCCAGGTTACCGGTAGGTTCATCAGCAAGGATTATTAAAGGCTCGTTGACTAAAGCGCGCGCGATAGCTACGCGCTGCTGCTGCCCGCCGGATAATTCATTTGGCCGGTGCACCAACCTATCCCCTAGGCCTACTGCTTCTAATTCCTGCTTGGCTTTTTGCGAAAGATGCCTCTTGCCAGCATAGACTAAAGGAAGTTGCGCATTCCCAAGCGCTGTCATACGGGGCAGAAGATGGAACTGCTGAAAAATAAAACCCATGAGGCTGTTACGCATAGAGGCAAGATGCGAATCAGATAAGCCTGTCAATTCCTTGCCCTGGATAAGATACTTGCCCTGATCAGGACGGTCTAGGAGTCCGAGGATATGCATAAGAGTGGATTTGCCGGAACCCGAAGGCCCCATAATCGCCAGAAATTCTCCGGATGATATTTCAAGCGAAACATCATTTAAGGCCTTCACCTCGATCTTACCCATATGATAAGTCTTGGAAATATTCTTTAACTCTATCATCTTAGGCCTTATCTCCTGCCTCTGCGCGAAGGCATAAACGGGTTTATCGAAACATCGCTTTTAGGAAGCGTATATTTTTTATCCATAATCAATACGGTATCATCCATGCCGATTCCGGAAATTATCTCGGTATTCCTATCATCAGAGACCCCTGCGCGGATAGGCCTTTTAGTGATATCGGAAGTCTCGGGGTCTTTTACTAATACAAACCCTGAATCATCCTCCCGTAAGACCGCATCGGAGGGCAAAAGCAAGATATTCTCTTTTGCTCTCACAATAAAATCGACCGTGGCATTCATGCCTGAACGACAGAACTCCGGCACAGTTTCGGCATTAAGGTCAACTTCATAAATAGTGACGTTATTGACGGTTTTCGATTCATAATATATATGTTCGACTTCCGCCTTCATTTTTGTGTCCGGATAAGCGTCCAGAGTTACAAAGGCCTGCTGGCCTACTTGAATCTTTCCGATATCGGTTTCATCGACCTGGGCTTTTACGATCAGCCGGTCAGAAAGAACGACTACCGTATCTGCGGCCGTTACGGTCTGCCCTGGCTGTATAGTCGCCACGATAACTTCTCCGGCGATAGGAGACGATAAAGTAATAGGTTTATATACTTCTTTCCAGTATTTCAAAGTCGTCTCGTCCTTACTGGCTGCGGCATCCAAAAGTGCCGCTCTTTCGGTAGAGCTCATTATGACCAAAGGCTGGCCGGGCTCAACCATCTTTCCTTCCGTAACCAGTATCTCATCGATCCTGCCGCCCACAGGAGGCTTGATCTCCAGCCTGTTTTTGGGCAAGATTATGCCGGTGCTTGAGATAGTATTTCTTATGTCT
>JAFGET010000160.1 GCA_016931435.1 Candidatus Omnitrophota bacterium | reverse complement strand
TTCTATGGAAACGCACTGCCTTGCCGATACTATGGACATCAATATCCTCAAGCCCTTCGCAAAAGATCACCACATGCGGGACTCCGGTATTGACAAAATTTACTCTTAGGGGGCGCCCCTCCACCCTTATCGGAATATCCAGCCTGATATCTTGGGGGGGAGTCAACCTGATCTTTATGCTTTCTCCTTTTGCCTCGGATAATATCACCCCGGCCTTAGTCTCTATCTTTAACCTTTGTTTCTTTAGCTTTTTACTTAAGAACAGGGAAGCGCAGCGCGCGCCGTTTCCGCACATCTCTGCCTCTGAGCCGTCAGCGTTAAAAATACGCATCCTGATATCAGCGATCCCGGATCTCTCTAATAACAATAAGCCGTCGGCCCCTATGCCGTATTTCCTGTCACAGGCCTTCTGCGCAAAATACGCGATAGGATATCCGCCTGCCTGCCGCACAGGCATAGATGAACGAATACCTGCGCCTATAACAATAAAGTCATTACCGCTTGCTACCATCTTCGTAAAATTTATTTTTTTCATTCTATAATCCCATCAGCGCAAAAGGTATCTTTTCATGACGCACCAGGTCATCGTAAGCATCCCTGCTTCTTATCATGTATACCTTATCTTTTACTACCATTACTTCTGCCGGCCTTCTGCGGGAATTATAATTAGAGGACATGCTGAAACCGTAAGCGCCTGAGCCCATTACCGCAAGATATTCCCCTTCTTTTATACGAGGAAGTTTTCTTTCTTTAGCCAGGAAATCTCCGCTTTCGCAAATAGGCCCGACTACATCAGCTTTTTCTCTGCCGCCTTTAACCTCCTTTAAAGGGATCACGTTATGATAAGCCCCGTAGATGGCGGGGCGGATAAGGTCGTTCATGCCCGCGTCAACGATATAAAATTTTTTCTTTGGGGTATTTTTTACATATAAAATCCTGGCAACAAGTATCCCGGCATTTCCTACAATAAACCTGCCCGGCTCCAAGATCACCTCCAGGTTGTTTTTCTCTAATAAAGGCAGGACTTTATCTGCGAATTTCTTTGCTGTTTGAGGCGTTTCTTTATTGTAAATGATCCCCAGCCCGCCGCCGATATTCAGATACTTTAAAATAATGCCTTTCTTTTTTAATCGAGCGACAAATGCAGAGACTTTCGCGATAGCGGCAATATAGGGCGCGCTCTCGGTGATCTGCGAACCGATATGTATGTGCAGCCCGCAGATAACGAGGTTAGGGAATTCATCCCTTAGCAAAAGGATCTTATGCGCGCTCTTTAAGTCGATCCCGAATTTATTCGTGATCTTTCCGGTGGTAATATACTTATGCGTCTTGGCCTCGACATCGGGATTTATGCGGATAGCTACATTTATTTTCTTACCCAATTTTTTAGCGATACGGTCGATATTCCTTAATTCCGGCAGTGATTCAACATTGAAGAATAATATCTTTTTTCTGATCGCATCCTTGATCTCAGCGTCGGTTTTTCCCACAGACGCGTATACTATCCTTTCAACGGGGCATCCGACTTTTTGAGCCCTGAATAATTCGCCACCCGAGACTATATCCAGGCCCGCGCCTTTGTCGACCAAGGCTTTTAAAATAGCCAGATTGGAATTCGCCTTGACCGAATAACAGATCAAGGGCTCGATCTTACGGAAGGCATCTTTGAGTTTCAAATAGTGGTCGATCAATGTGTGGTAGCTATAGACATAAAGCGGGGTCTCAAAACGTAAAGCCAGATCCCGGACTTTGATATTTTCGCAGTAAAGTTCACCGTGTTTATATTTAAATTCGTGCATTTATCCTTTTGTGCCAATCAGCAAGCTGTTTAGCTACAAGCTTGGGGCTTGTGCCGCCGTACGATTTTTTGAGGTCCACCGAAGACCAGGCATTCAATATCCTTTTTACATCCGGGCCTAATTTAGGTGAAAATTTCTTAAGCTGCGCGGCAGTCAAGTCCGATATCCTTTTTCCTTTATCAAGGCATTCCCTGACCATTTTACCGACAATATCGTGTGCCTTGCGATAAGATACTCCTTTTTTGATCAGATGCTCGACAATATCCACGGAAAAAAGCGACTCATCCATAAGCCTGCCCACAATAGCTTCTTTCTCGATGACGATATTGCCAAAAATAGCTATGGATATCTCAAGTATGCCTTTTACCGTATCGATGGCATCGAATAACGGGGGCTTATCCAGCTGCAAATCACGGTTATAGGAAGAAGGGAGCCCCTTCATCAGTATAAGTACGCTCGATAAACTACCGTGGACCCTTCCTACCGAACCGCGGATGAGCTCAAGGACATCCGGGTTCTTTTTGTGCGGCATGATGCTTGAGCCGGTGCAAAAAGAAAAGTCTATGTCGATAAAATTGAATTCTTTGGTCGACCAAAGTATCAGATCTTCCGCGATACGCGAAAGATGCACCGATATTATAGACAGGTCCGCTAATACCTCAATAATAAAATCCCTGTCGCTTACACTGTCAATGCTGTTGTCCGTCAGGTCTTCAAAACCCAGATCTTTACGCACATCATCTCTTTTTATAGGAAGGCCCGTGCCGGATAAAGCGCAGCTTCCTAAAGGCATCCTGTCGGTGCGCCTCCTGGCTTCAAAAAGCCTTTCTTTATCTCTTTCCAGGCTTTCTATATAAGCTAAGAGATGATGCGCCAAGAGAACACATTGCGCCACCTGCAAATGCGTATATCCGGGTATAATAACGCTTGAATTCTTTTTGGCAAATTTCAAGATCGCCCTCTGAAACAGGTTCAAAAACCTCATTACTTCATCGATCTCGTCTTTCAAATACATCTTTATATCTAATACTACCTGGTCATTACGCGAGCGGGCCGTATGCAACCTGTCCGCTGCTTCGCCAATTTTTTTATGCAAAACCTGCTGGATATTTGAATGTATATCCTCGGCGCCCGGGTCGAACCTGAACTTCCCTGCTTGAAGATCTTTAAGTATGGAATTCAATCCTTTAATGATCAAACGGGAATCACCCGACGGGATGATCTTCTGTTTTCCCAGCATCCTGGCATGAGCTATGCTCCCTAAGATATCATATTTAGCCAGCCTCTTGTC
>JAFGET010000159.1 GCA_016931435.1 Candidatus Omnitrophota bacterium | reverse complement strand
TGCCGGTGTCTATATCTTTGATAGAAGAATATTCAAAGCGATGTCCGGTTACGGCAGTAAATTTTCTTTAGAGAGAGATCTATTCCCCGTACTCTGCGGAGGGAAAATTTTCGGCTATAAACACTGTAGTTTTTTTATTGATATAGGCACGCCACGAAGGTACCTTAAGGCAAAGGGCTATTTTAAGTCGTAAAGGAGCAAGATGAAAATAAGTTTCGGGACTATCACCATCACTAAAGAATCGCGCAAACTGATCAGTGGAATCTTAAGAGCGGGAAGGGTTTCTCAGGGCAGGTATGTCAGGGAATTAGAGGAACGCTTTGCAGCCTTAGTAGGCGTTAAAGAAGCGGTAGCGGTAAGCACCGGCACCGATGCCGACATCTTGGCTTTAGCCGTGCTTTATGATTTTGGCGCAAAGCGCCAAGATGAGGTCATTGTGCCTGCGCTTTCCTTTGTCGCTACCGGCAACGCGGTGTTACACGCTGGGTTCAAGCCGGTTTTTGTAGATGTAAAGAAAGATACGCTTAATATCAACCCGCATAAAATAGAGGAAGCGATAACCAAAAAGACGCGCGCGATCATGCCGGTACATCTTATGGGTAAGCCCGCAGAGATGGATACCATAAATGCCATAGCCAGAAAATATAAGCTTTATGTCATAGAGGATGCGGCAGAGGCACACGGCGCTTTGTATAAGGGCAGGAAGGTCGGTTCTCTTTCGGATATGGGGGCTTTCAGCCTTTATGTGGCGCACATCATCACGACCATAGAAGGCGGGATAATCACAACGGATAACATTAAGTTTGCCGAGGTGCTTAGGTCCCTGCGCAGCCACGGCCGTGCCTGTAAATGCAGGGTCTGCGTTTTGAATACAAAATCTTCTTATTGCCCCAGGCGTTTTAAGTTCGGCAAGAAAACAGATATCAGGTTTATCTTCGAGCGGATCGGTTTTTCTTCCAAGATGAATGAACTTGAGGCAGCCATCGGCCTGGGGAATATGTCTATCTATAAAAAAATACTCGATAAGAGAAGAGCCAACCTCTATTATCTTATGGATAAATTCGACAGGTTCTATCCGGAAATCTTTACTTTTAAAAAAGAAGTTTATGAAGAGATAGGCCCGCACGCCTTCCCGGTAATATTAGGTAAAAAGTGCGCTTTCAGCCGTAATGAACTGGCGGATTACCTGTCTAAAAAAGGCATAGACTCGCGCCAGCTTTTTTCTTCCATGCCCACGCAGTGTCTGGGATTTAAGTTCTTGGGATATAAAAAAGGGCAATTCCCGCAAGCCGAATACCTGGGGGACCATGGTTTACATATAGGCGTGCATCAGGACATGGGCAGGAAGGAATGCGATTATTTCTTAAAGACCGTAGAGAGTTTTTTAACGAAGAAAAATTGACCAGGAGAGCGTGATGAAATATTCCATTATCATACCGGTATATAATTCCGAATCCACCCTCAAAGAGCTTACGCAAAGGATCGGGGATACCATGGATAAGCTAAAGGAAGCCTATGAAATAATTTTTATCGACGATGCAAGCGGTGATAGATCGTGGGAGAGGATCGTTGAGATAAAAAAGTCAATGCCTTGCGTAAAAGCGATAAGGCTGGCCGCTAATTTCGGACAGCATAATGCCCTGATGTGCGGATTTAATCATTCCCGTGGCCGGTATGTCATCACCTTGGATGATGACCTGCAGCATCTGCCCGAAGAGATACCGTTATTGATAGAAAAGGCGCAGGAAGGCTACGACCTGGTCTACGGGCAGTATCGCTTAAAAAAACACAATTTTTTCAGGAACCTGGGAACGAGATTCATCGCCTGGGTCTACCGCAGGACCCTAAGGGTAAAAGGGGGGATCACTTCTTTCAGGCTTATCCGCGCCGAGGTAGCAAAAGACATAACCGGATACGACAAGAACTACACTTTTATAGACGGTCTCATCGCATGGCGCACGAAGAATATCGCTTATGTCACAGTGGAGCATAGGCAAAGGAAGGAAGGCAGGTCCGGTTATAATTTGCGCAAGCTCTTTGTCCTTACAATGAACCTGGTTACAAATTTTTCTATCCTGCCGCTTCAGGTCGCTTCCTTTTTAGGGATAATTTTTTCGGGAGTAGGATTCATCATGGCGGTGGTGTATTTTTGCATGAAGCTTTTTTCGCAGATCGTTGTTTCGGGATTTACCACCATTATCATAGCGGTGATGTTCTTTGCCGGGGTGCAGCTATTGATCCTGGGGATGATCGGGGAATACCTGGGGCGCATACAGCTGAATATAAACAGTAAGCCCCAGTATTATATAAAGGAAAGAATAGAATGACGGCCTTGTTAAAGAAGTCTGTCTGGGATTCTGGTTTTTTCAGGCGCAAGATCGCCTCTATTGAAAATTCCGAAAAGCCTTTGGGGATAAAGGCGATGCGCCGCCTGTTGGATTCTGCCGGAAGGAAAAAGTTTGAATGCCTGTACCTGCAGCTGCCTTACGATTGCCCGGATCTATCCAGATATTTCCCAAAAGCGGGGTTCGTCTTGGCAGATATCCGGTTGGTCCTGGTAAAAAAGCTGCGCGGTTGCGATCATCTTCCGGACGGGTGCCTGAGGCGCCTTAAGGAAGGCAGTTATTATCCTTTTTTGAAAACGATAGCAAGGGGGCTTTCTTCCTTTAGCCGCTTTGCTAATGATCCGGGATTTGGTATAATGCAGGCCCGTCGTTTATATGAAGAATGGCTGAGGAAATCGTTTTACGGAAAATTTTGCGATGACTTTCTCATCTATTTAAAAAAAAGAAGGCCCGCCGGTTTTATCACTATCAGGATAAAAAAAGGCGTACCTTTCATAGATTTATTAGGGGTAGGGGAAGAAGCGCGGGGACGAGGTGCAGGCTCTGCCTTAGTGGAAGGAGTAGAGTGCAAGCTCTACCGGCAAAAATACAGGATATTAAAGGTAGTCACGCAGGCGCGTAATTATCAGGCCGTGGGGTTTTATCTTAAAAACGGTTTCAGTTTGGAAAAAGTGTCGTTTTTCTACCATATATGGCTAAAAAAAACGTAAATAAGAAGATAAGAATACCTTTCAATAAACCGGCGATAATGGGCAGGGAGCTTTTTTATATCAGCTCCGCCGTATCCGGCGGGCAGATCTCCGGGGACGGAAAGTTCAGTAAAAGATGCCACTCTTTTATTGAGAAGAGGTTCGGCGCAAAAAAGGCGTTATTGACCACTTCTTGCACTTCGGCATTAGAGATGGCGGCGTTGCTTTGCGGGGTCTCGGCGGGAGACGAAGTGATCATGCCGTCTTTTACTTTTGTATCTACCGCAAACGCTTTTTATGCCAGAGGCGTAAAACCCGTTTTTGTGGATATCCGCCCCGATACCCTCAACATCGACGAAAAGAAGATAGAACGCGCCATTACCAGGCGCACAAAAGCGATCGTTCCCGTGCATTACGCAGGAGTGGGTTGCGAAATGGATACGATAATGGCGCTGGCCGGTAAATATAAGTTATATGTCGTAGAAGATGCGGCCCAGGCGGTTGACGCAAAATATAAAGGCAGGTATTTAGGCACTATCGGTGACCTGGGGGCTTTCAGTTTCCATGAAACAAAGAACTGTATCTGCGGGGAGGGGGGCGCGCTCCTGATCAATAAAGAAAGGTTTATCGAGCGGGCAGAGATCATCCGGGAAAAAGGGACCAACCGGGCTAAATTTTTCCGTGGCGAAGTGGATAAATATACCTGGGTCGATGTAGGCTCTTCGTTCCTGCCTTCGGATATATTAGCGGCTTACCTTTACGCGCAATTCGAGAAGATAAACGATATCCGCCTCAAAAGAAAAAGAATATTTGAATATTATTACGCTAACCTTAAAGCTCTCCAGAAAGAAGGGCTGGCCAGCCTTCCTTTTATCCCCGGATATTGCAGGGCCAATTACCATATGTTTTATTTAATATTGGCTTCCGGCCGGCAGAGGGATGAGGTCATGCGCAGGCTTAAAGATGCCGGTATCTACGCGATCTTCCATTATGTCCCCCTGCACACCTCAAAGGTAGGCAGGTCTTTAGGGTATAAGGCCGGAGATTTTCCGGTCACTGAAAAGATCTCATCGAGGCTATTAAGGCTTCCTTTTTATAACAACCTGAGCAGAAGCCAGCAGGGCTATATAATAGATGTTTTGAAGAGTTCGGTCAGGGCAGCCATGTAATGGCGCTTTTCTCAAGAAAGGAGTTAAATTGATAAATATAGGGATCATCGGTTGCGGGCATTGGGGGATGAACCATATCAGGGTTTTTTCTGCTTTGGAAGGGGCAAGGGTAAAGGTTTGCTGCGACAGCGATCTATCAAGATTGAGCATGTTGCATAAAGCCTTTCCCGCCATAGCCACAACTACCGATTATGGTAAGGTTATCGGCGACAAGAATATCGATGCGGTCATAATAGCTACTCCTACGGCCACGCATTTTAAACTGGTAAAGGAGGCACTTTATTGCGGAAAGCACGTATTGTGCGAAAAACCCCTTACGGTCAGGGAGGATGAAGGAGCGTGTTTGAGAGAGATAGCCCGTAAAGGAAAACGCGTCCTTATGGTAGGCTACGTTTTTTTATACAATAACGGCATCATCGCCCTCAAGGAATATATAGATACTAAAAAGATCGGCAAGGTCTTTTATCTGCATTTTACCAGGACCAATCTCGGGCCGATCAGGGATGACGTCGATGTGATCTACGACCTGGCTTCCCACGATGTGGCAATCGCTACGTTCTTACTGGGGAAGTGGCCGCTGGAGGCTTCTGCCAACGCGGGTTTTTTCTTGAGGAAAAGAATAGCGGATACCGCTTTTGTCACCCTGCGCTACCCTGAAAACGTCCTTGTAAATATACACGCCAGTTGGCTTGACCCCAAAAAGATCAGAAGGCTTACCTGCGTGGGTGACAAGAAAATGGCCGTCTGGGACGATATGGATATGTCTGAGCCGATAAGGATATTCGATAAAGGCGTGGTTAAAGAGCCGTTTTATTCTGATTACGGCGAATTTCATTTATTGCCCAGAGAGGGCGAGGTGGTCAGCCCGCTGGTAAAATTAAGCGAGCCTTTAAAAAAACAGGACGCGTATTTTCTTGAATGCGTAAATAACAAAAAAGTGCCGCTTACGGGAGCCGATTTCGGCAGGCGCGTTACTGGGGCGCTGGAGTCTATCCAGAGGTCCGTAAAAAACCAGGGAAGAGCCCAGAAGATAAGATGAAAAAATACATAAAAATAGGAAAGAACAAAAAGATTGAAAGAGGCGTAGTCCTCGGATATGCCACCGCAAGAAAGATCGCGGAAAAATCTTTGTCCATCGGTAACAGCCCGAAGATACGTTCAGGAAGCGTAATTTATAACGGTTCCCGCATCGGAGATAATTTTGAAACCGGCCATAATGTTGTTGTGCGCGAGCAAAATATCATAGGGGATAATGTTTCTATCTGGAGTAACAGCGTGATTGATTACGGCTGCCGCATAGGTAACAACGTAAAGATCCACGCCAATGTTTACATCCCGCAGTTTTGCGTCATTGAAGACGGGGTTTTTATCGCCCCCGGCGTCTCCATGGCTAATGATCCATGCCCGGTATGCACTAAATGCATGCGCGGACCGATCTTAAAAAGAGGAGCTAAAATCGGAGTGAATGTTACGCTCTTGCCGCATATTATCATCGGTGAGTTTTCTTTGATCGGCGCAGGAAGCGTAGTCACCAAGGATATACCGGCGTATTCGCTTGCCTACGGGAATCCGGCGGTCGTAACCAAAAAAGTGACCCAGATCAAGTGTAAAACTGGTCAGGTAAAGAGGCCTTATGTATTCAAGTAGGAAAGAAAAAATAATCGCAGTAATACCGGCGTATAAAGAAGAGGGAAAAATAGGGCTTGTGGCCGCCCGTATAAAAAAAGAAGCCGAGCGCTGGATAGACGAAATACTTGTTGTCGATGACGGCTCAAAGGATAATACCGCAAAAGAGGCAGAAGGTTGCGGCGCTACAGTATTGCGCCATACTAAAAATATGGGCGCCGGAGCAGCAATAAGGACCGGTATCGATTACGCGCTGAAAAATAAATATGATATCGTAGTAGTAATGGGCGGTGATAACCAGGATAACCCCGGTGAGATAAAAAGGGTCGTTTACCCGATAGTGCATGACCATTTTGATTTCGTGCAGGGTTCGCGTTATATGGCAGGAGGTGAGAGGGTCAATATACCACTATTTCGCTGGATCACCACGGGTATTTATTCCCTGATTTTTAAGATCATACTACGCTTTCCTGTTTCTGACGGCACAAACGGATTCCGCGCTTTCCGCTTGGATATATTCAGGAATAAAAATATTAACCTTTGGCAGGATTGGCTCAACCACTATGAGTTGGAGCCCTATCTTTTTTATAAAGCTATTGAATATAACTTTAAGGTGACGGAAGCCCCGGTCACTAAAAGTTACCCCGTAGATAATGTCGGTTATACCAAGATGATACCCTTTTTAGACTGGTGGAGCATATTGAAGCCGCTCTTCTTTCTGAAATTAAAGATCAGGAAATAAATGTCCATACTGCTGATTAATCCTCCCCGCAAGATCGCCGAAGGCAATATCTGGAAAAAAATAGACAGGTCTCTGCCTCCTTTGGGCTTGGCTTATATAGCTTCTTATTTAGAGCAACAAGGGCATAAAGTTTCAATACTTGATTTACAGGCAGAAGAGCTGAATTCTGATGAGTTCAAGGAACGGATAAAAAATATTAACCCGGCTTTCGCGGGAATTACTTCTACGACCGTTGAAAGCGAAGCCGCGTTATTGATCGCGCGCCTTATCAAAGAAATAAACCCTATGATAATGGTCATATTGGGAGGGGTGCATCCTTCGATTATGCCGGAGGAGATGCTCAAGGATCCGGCAGTAGACTTTGTGGCAAGAGGAGAAGGGGAATACACGTTATCTGAATTATTGACTAAAGGTAAGGATATATCTTCTATATCAGGGCTTTCTTACCGTTTCGGCCAGAGCTTTAAGCATAATCCCGACCGGCCTTTTATCGAAAGCCTGGATGAAATGCCTTTACCGGCGTACCATCTTTTACCGATGGAAAAATACAGGCCTTCACAGGGTAACTATAAAAGGCTTCCTGCGGCGAGCATGATCGCAACCAGAGGTTGCCCCGGAAGGTGCACTTTCTGTTATACCGGGGTATCCGGCAGAAAGATCAGGACGCGTTCTGCGCAAAACCTGGTAAAAGAGATAAAGTTACTTAAAGCGGAATATAAAATAAAAGAGATCTCTTTCTATGACGATACCTTTACCGCTTTTAAGGAAAATATAGCAGATTTCTGCCGCAGGATAACCTCCGAGAAAATCGATATCACCTGGAGTTGCATGTCGCGTGTTGATTATGTCGACGCGCGCATACTTGCGCTTATGAAGAAGGCGGGGTGCCATCAGATCGGCTATGGGATAGAATCAGCCAGCCCAGAGATTTTGAAGAATATCAAAAAGACATTCCCTCTTGAATCGGCGAAAGAGGCGGTAGAGTTGACTAAAAAAGCGGGCATAGACGTAAGGGCCATGTTTATGCTGGGAAACCCAGGAGAAACTGAAGAGACGCTGGCGGATACGGTGGATTTCGCCCTTAGCCTCAAACCGGATATAGCCGTTTTTAACATCACTACCCCTTTGCCGGGGACAGAGATGTATGAGTGGGCAAAATCTAAAGGTTATCTTTTAGATTTAGGCTGGGATAAATTCGACCTTTCGCATGTAGTAATGCACTTACCCACTGTTTCGGATGAAAAAATAATCTATTATTACCGCTCCGGATACAGGAGGTTTTATTTTAATCCGGGTTATATCCTGAAAAGATTATGTAAGATCAGGTCGTTTGCGGATATACGCAATAATATGATGACTTTATTTTCACTTGTTTCCTTTCAAAAAGAAGCTAAAGAAAGGTAATAATGGAAAGCATTGATGAAGATGCAGGCAAAAAAGACATATAATTTAATATTTGCCATTTTTATTCTAGCTTTATTGCCGAGACTATTCATTGCTTTTTCGTCGCAGCGCGTTCCCGCTTACGACTCTGTTTCTTATGATTCCCGGGCAATGTTTCTGGTAACAGGCGAAGGCTTCGGCACTACTTCCGCCAAAGACCCTTTTTATTCGATATTTTTAGCAGGGATTTATTATCTTTTCGGACATAGTTATCTTGCGGTAAGATTTATTCAGGCAGTCCTCGGAGCCCTTACCTGCGTATTCATTTTTTTAATCGCTAAAAAAGTATGTAACATAAAAATAGCGCTGGCCGCAGGGATTTTAGCAAGCGCAAACCCGGCATTCATAAAATCCGGAGAATACGTCCTCACTGAGAACCTCTTTGCTTTTTTATTGGTTACGGCGATATTTTTCCTCACCGGATATATGCGCGGCAGAAGACAGAAAGATTTGATATTTGCCGGCCTGTTTATAGGGATAGCTGCCCTTACGCGTTCGGTATTGATCCTTTTTCCCGCTTTTCTCTCCCTGATTTTTACTCGGGAATTTAAAGATAAGCGCGGTATCGGAAAAAATATTTACGCCTTTTTTACACTTTTGCTTTTTTTCGTCATTCCTATAGCCCCCTGGACAGCCAGGAATTGGCATGTGCACCATAAATTTGTGCCTATCTCTACCTCTACCGGCCTGGGCCTTTATTCTTCTTACCTGCCTAAAGACGGAAAACTATTCGGGTTTACATCCCGCGATGAGGTAGTCATCAAGTCAGAAGAGTTGGGGTCTGAAACAAAACAAAGCGAATTCTTAGCGAAGGAAACTTTTAAATACATAAAGAATAATCCCCTGACTGTTTTGAAGCTTGAAGTGTTGAAAACATTTTACTTCTGGGCTCCTTTTGATTGGGAAATAATCGGAGGGGGAAGATATAATTATATTTACGGATTTATTTTTCCATTTTTTTTATATGGGTTATTCGTTGCCTTGAGGAGTTTTCCGGAGCTTATAATTGTTTACCTCCCCGTTTGTTACGGATTTTTAATGGCGTTACTGACTTATGGTTCACCGAGGTTTCGCATGCCTTTTGAACCATATATCATAATAATAGCCGCGGCCGGATTCTTCATTTTAATGGATAAATTCCGCAAAAAGGCAGCTTTTTTGACCATTACGGCTTTTTATCTTTTCCTGAGCGTTATTTTTTATTTTAATCATAGTTATCCCAGGGCGTTGGCTAAAGCGCTTTTTCGAAAATTAAATTTTTAATGAAAGATATATTGAAAAAAACCGGTTTCTGGCTCGTCTTGATCATGCTCCTTGCGCTTTTTTTGCGCGTTTACGGTATCAACTGGGGTTTACCCGACAAAGATTATTATTTTTCTTATCATTCAGACGAAGTAAATTATTTGAAAGGTTTAAGCCAGATGGACCCTAAGAAGCTTGATTTTAACCCCCATTTTTTTAACTGGGGGACTTGGCATTATTTTGAACTGGGCCTAGTGATGGCAGCCGCTTCTTTAACCGGTATGGTCAGGCTGATCAAACTCAAAGATTTTTATTACGCTCACCCCTGGGAATCGGCAAAGCTTTATCTAGTCGGGCGTTTCCTTTCGGTGTTCTTCGCCCTCCTTACTGTCTATCTTGTTTATCGAATCGGCAAAAGGATATTTAAAAATGACCGGATAGCGCTGTTTTCGGCCTTTTTTATGGCTATTAATCCGGCGCATATCCTAAGTTCTCATTATCTTAAAGCCGATACCTCAGTAACATTCTGGATTACCGCCTCACTTTTTTTCAGCCTCTGCCTTTTGGATACGGGCAGGCTGAAATATTATATTTTATCCGGTTTATTTTCCGGTATCGCCATGTCCGCTCAGCAGAACGGCATATTTTTTGCCCACACTCTTTTTTGCGCCCATATATTGCGCGAATTAACTTTTAAGCCACCCTATCCGGGAATTAAGCGTTTATTCTCTGGCGTAAAACTATGGGCAGGTTATCTTTTTCTCGTGCTTAGTTATCTGGCGGCAAGCCCCTATCTTTATTTGTCTCCCGCTGAATTTATGGGAGGATTTAAGCGGATAATCACCGGGCAGGGGGGAGGGGTTGATTTTGTGCTTCGCCCGAATTTACTGCTTGATACTTTCCGCGCTTTTAACGGGGCTTTGACGATATTTTTTACCATTATCATCCTGGTAGGATTGATCCGTGTATTTTTTTCAAGGAGGAGGAGGGAGCTCCTTATTTTATTTTGGGCGGCCCCCTATCTATTTACTATCCTTAGCATGGCGGCGTTAAATATAAGGTACCAGTTACCCATATTCCCCGGGTTGCTTTTAATCGGAGCTATCTTTATCGATTCCCTTTATCGTAAGGCTGCTTTGGCGAAACTCCGGGTTTTTCTCACCTTGACCATCATATTTTTTTCGCTCCACGCGATCGTTTATTCTTATGTTTACGATAGAGAGATGGCGCGCGAACCCATACAAAAGGAAGCTACCGGTTGGATGTTAAGCAATATTAGCCCGGGTTCCGTTATAGGCATAGGCAGGAATCCAGAGATAAGAAATTGCCCGACTATAATACATCAGGATTATTACTATAAAGAAAAAGCGCTTTACAATATAGTGAATTTAGAGTTCAATGCGCTGGCTTTAAAGCAAAAAAGGCCCGAATATATAGTTATTAGCAAGAGGGAGGGTTTCGCAGAAAGCGGAGGATTTGATCTTCTTGAAAATTCTGATTTTCTCCAAGCTCTAGACAGCGATTATGACGTAATCAAAATATTCCAAAGGTCGCCTCGTTTTTTGAGTATGGAGCTTAAGCCCTCTATCTCTATTTCGGATTGGGAACTTACTTTTCCGGTCATTTATATCTTGAAAAGAAACGGCTTAGCTTAAGGAGTAAAAAAAATTGGATGATCTTACTTTTAAAAATTATGCGCAGCTCGCCTTTCTTTCTTTATTAGCGGGTGCCTTATTTTATGTTTCTGCGGCTCTTTTTTTCTGCTTAATATTCACCGTGGCTTTATTTTTTATCTTATTAAGGCACTCTCCTTATGAAGATAGAAAGTATTTATTGAACGTTATGCTTATCGCATTATTTTTGCGCCTCGCTTTGCTTATAGCCGTTCAATATTACTGTTATTCTAAGGGCAGTTATGACATATTGGGAGACGGCCAGGACAACATATTCAGAGGCTTGAACTTATCCGATTATCTTAGGGGGTTTACCGAAAATAATACCATTACTTTAGACGGGCTGCGTAACGGCAGCTATAATATTCACGGGAAAACTTTCTTTAACGGGTTCTTTTTTGCTTTGTTTGGCAAGGATGTAGTTTCTTTAAAGTATCTTAATT
>JAFGET010000158.1 GCA_016931435.1 Candidatus Omnitrophota bacterium | reverse complement strand
TTTTATAAAATATTACCCGAAAGTCGAGCGCGATAAATGCGTGCTTTGCGGAGCGTGTATAGCAAGCTGCCCGAACAAAGTGATCCGCATTGAAAATAAACGCGTGTTATTTGAATATTCAGGCTGCATTTCCTGTTTTTGCTGCCAGGAGGCCTGTCCTAATTCGGCGATAAAAGTCAAAAAGAGCCTCTTCGCAAAACTCGCAGGGCTTTAATATTCTATTGTTCTTTGGAATGATTCTGCGCAAAAAGACAGTACCCCCCAAGTTTTATTTATTAACGCCTAAATTAAATTACTGATGAGCAAGCATTGTGAATTATTGGATCTTCGGTTGAAACTGGATGAGGCCATAACTTATGGCACTAAACGCAAGGCGATGAAACTTGCCAGGCAGGGGATAAAGGAAGCGAAGGATAAGGGGTACCCGGGCGAAATAGAATATTTTAAAGGTCAGGTAGAGATTTTGAATGAGAATTACGCCAGCGCTATAGAGCATTTTGACGAGGCGATAAAACATAATCATCAAGACGGCGCTGCTTATAATGACCGCGCTTTATGTATGGTAGAATTGGGCATAATCGATGAGGCCTTTCCGTATTTTGATAAGGGTATCGAGGTTGAGCCGGATTACGCCACGATCCATCATAATAAAGGATGGCTTTTAAACAATATCGGGCGGCACAAGGAAGCGATAAAGTGTTTTAAGAAGGCTTTAGCTTTGGAGCCAAAAAGGGCCGTAACCTATGATAACCTGGCGGACGCGCTTTTTAATCTCTCTGATTTCTCCGGAGCCATTTCGGCTTATAAAAAAGTCCTTGTATTGCTTAAGCCTTATTCCTGCCGGGGCATAAGAAAAGAAATAGCCGCAAAAATAAAAGCCCTTGAAGACAAGGCCAGCAGGGCCTAAAAAAAGGGGGGTATTTCAGCAAATGGAAAAAAGCATGGATTTTCGCACTATTGATTGGGTAAACGGACGGATAAAGATCATCGACCAGAGGCAGCTCCCCGGAAGATTATCCTATTTGCATATAAAAGATTTGAAGAGGCTCTGGCAGGCGATAAAAACGCTTACGGTCCGCGGGGCGCCGGCTTTGGGAGCGGCAGCGGCTTTGGGCGTATATCTTGGCGTAAAAAACCGCAGTTTCAAGAATTTTAACGATTTCGAAAGAGAACTTAAACGGGTCATCGGCTATATCGCTTCAAGCCGCCCCACGGCAAAAAATCTTTTCTGGGCGCTTGAGAGGATACGCCGCGCCGGCATTAAAGATCCGCGCAGGCCTGTCTCAGAGATAAAAAAGGCCATCTTAGCCGAAGCAAAGAAGATCATGGAGGAGGATATAATTTCCTGCCGTAAAATAGGATGTTTCGGCGCAAAGCTCATTAACCATAACGATGCGATATTGACTATTTGTAATGCCGGAAGCCTTGCCACGGTCGGTTATGGCACGGCCTTAGGGGTCATTTATCAGGCAAAAAAAGAAGGCAAAAAAATAAAAGTCTATTCCTGCGAAACCCGCCCTATACTGCAGGGGGCGCGCCTTACTACGTGGGAGTTGAAAAAAAGAGGCGTAGATGTGACTTTGATCTGCGATAATATGGCCGCCACGCTGATGCAGCAAGGTAAGATAGATAAAGTCATCACCGGCGCGGACAGGATCGCCTCAAACGGAGACAGCGCCAATAAGATCGGCACTTACGATCTGGCGGTATTAAGCCGTTATCATAAAGTCCCTTTTTACGTGGCAGCCCCGGCGTCTACTTTTGACTTGGAGGTCAAGCACGGCAAAGAGATCCCGATCGAGCAGAGACCGGCAGAAGAAATACACAGTCTTTTTTTTAAAAAGCGCATGGCTGCTAAGGGGATCAAAGTCTATAATCCTGCTTTTGATGTGACGCCCGCCTCTTTGATCACCGCGCTGATTACGGATAAGGGCATCCTGCGCGCGCCTTTTAGGGAAAGTATCAGAAGGATGATCCCATAGATTCTAATATAATAGATTCAAGACCTAGGATCGCTTATTAAAATGACTTCTTTATCTAAACTCGGAGAATTTGGCTTGATCGATAGGATAAAAAGATCGGTATTTACCGACGCTTCGGTGATCAAGGGCATCGGGGATGATTGCGCCGTCTTAAAGTATGATTCTAAAAACTACCAGCTGCTTACCTCTGATATGGTCACGGAGGGTGTAGACTTCCTCTTTGGCGAAGACCCTTATTTTATCGGTAGAAAATCCCTGGCGGTATCCTTAAGCGATATCGCATCCTGTTGCGGGGTAGCGCGTTATTTTATGGTTTCTCTGGGGCTGCCGGAAAAATACCCCGTATCTTCGGTGGATAAAATATTTTTGGGCATGCGCGCTCTGGCGGATGAATTCGGTTTAAGCCTGATCGGCGGCGATATCACAAAGGCCGCGCGCCTGCTTATTGATGTGACCGTATTGGGGTCAGTCAAGAAAAACAGGCTGGCCCTAAGGGGAGGGGCAAGGCTAAAAGATATCATATTCGTGACCGGAGAGATCGGGGGTTCCCTAAAAGGTAAGCATCTTAAATTCACTCCTCGCCTTAGGGAGGCGGGCTATCTTGCAAAAAATTTTAAAATTAATGCGATGATCGATATTTCTGATGGGCTGACGCAGGATCTAGGCCATATATTACAGCAAAGCAAGAAGGGCGCGCGTATTTATGAAGACCTTATTCCCTTAAGCCCTGAGGCGTCCGGTTTAAAAAAGGCGCTTCACGAAGGCGAGGATTTCGAACTATTGTTTACCTTGCCGCAGGCCGAAGCAAAAAGGCTCCTTGGCGCAAAGATCAGGTTTTTTCAGCCGATAGGAGAGATCATTCCCGAAAAATACGGCCTAAGGCTTGTTGATAAAAAAGGCAAAGAGACGAAGATCAAGCCCGAAGGTTTCTTACATTTTCGCGCTAAATGAAGATCGTATCTAGATCCGTAAATGAGACTTTAAAGATCGGCAGGTTGATCGCCCATCGCTTAAATAAGGGGGATATAATCTGTTTATCCGG
>JAFGET010000157.1 GCA_016931435.1 Candidatus Omnitrophota bacterium | reverse complement strand
GGCAGCATAGATATGTTTGTGCCCTACAGCGATCTCCTGCGCTTTTATTGAATTATCGATACCGGAGCCGATATTGACGATATAGTCGATGCCGGCTTGCCTTGCCCGCGAAATAGCCTCTTCCCTGTCGTTATCAAATTCCGGAAAATCCAAATGGCAATGAGTATCTACCAGGCTTAATTGCGGGGATGCAATCATAATTACTCGATACGGGGAAAAAGGGGATTTCCTTTATTGATCTTATCCGAACCCAATTGCTCGTTTATTGACCTTGCGGTACCAGGCATAAAAGGCTCAAGCGCCGAAGAAGCCCCCCTGATCACATCTACCAATAAACGTATAAAAGCCTTCAGTTCTTCTGTCTTATTTTCTTTGGCTAGATTCCAGGGTTTTGTATCTTCAACGTATTTATTTGCCATATTGATCAACACCCAGATCTTTTCCAAAGCGGCGCTGAAATTATAAAATATTAAAAGCGGCTCTAAAGAAAGGCCTTCTATGCTTTCCTCGATCTTTTGACCCTGGGTATTCAACCTGCCTTTCTCCGGAATATTCCCCTGAAAATACTTCTCGACCATCGTAAGAGTGCGATAGACCAGGTTTCCCAGGTCATTCGCTAAATCGCTGTTATACCTTTTGATGACCGACTCTTCGGAAAAATTTCCATCCATGCCAAAAGGCACATCGCGTAATAAAAAATACCGGTAGACGTCTATGCCGAACTTATCGGCCATACTAAGAGGCTCGACCACATTGCCGCGGGACTTAGACATCTTATCATCGCCGACCATCCACCAGCCGTGGGCAAATACGGTATCCGGCATCCTGAGGCCTAAAGCATTCAACA
The DNA here is from genome assembly GCA_016931435.1 of Candidatus Omnitrophota bacterium. GTDB lineage: Bacteria > Omnitrophota > Gorgyraeia > Gygaellales > Profunditerraquicolaceae > JAFGET01. The sequence continues at coordinate 3,377 of JAFGET010000157.1, read as the reverse complement.
TGATCGGCCAATAAACAGCATGCTGCCTGAGGATATCCTTGCCGATAAGATGCACGATTGTAGTATCCTTGTCCCACCACTTAGAATCGTATTTCCCATCCGCGCCGAATGCGCCTGTCGCGCTTATATAATTTATCAACGCGTCAAACCAGACGTAAGTGACGTGCTCCGGGCTAAAAGGCAGCGGTATTCCCCAGTTTAACCGTTCTTTAGGACGGGAAATACATAGATCGGTCAGGGTGTTCAAGGTCAAAAAACTCAGGATCTCGTTCCTTCTTATTTCAGGCTGGATGAACGAAGGATTCTTATTTATATGATCGATAAGCCAACCCTGGTAAACGGATAACTTAAAAAAATAATTCGTCTCTTTTATTTTTTCCACAGGACGCCTGCAGTCAGGGCAGCTGCCTTCCAAAAGCTGCTTCTCTGTCCAGAAAGTCTCGCAGGGGGTGCAATACCATCCCTCATAGGTATCCGGATATATGAGCTGCTTTTCAAGCAATATCTCCAGCACCCTGCCCACGCAAGAAATGTGCCTTTCCTGGGTCGTGCGAATAAAATCATCGTAGGAAATACCGAGTTTTTCCCAAAGCTTCTTAAAGGCCGGGACTATTTCATCGGTAAACTCAGACGGAGACAGCCCGGCGCTTTGGGCCGCCCTCTGGATCTTCTGGCCATGCTCATCGGTGCCGGTCAAAAACCTGACGTTCTCCTCACCCAGGATATTGCGATAATAGCGCGCCAGGGTATCGGCGGCAATAGTAGTATAAGAATGCCCGATATGCGGGGAAGAGTTTACGTAATAGATGGGAGTGGTGATATAGAATTTCTTCGTCATGATATCGATCCGAGCCTTTTTTTACTTCTGACTTTCCTTATAATTTATCTCTAATTGCTTCCCGTCCTCAAATTCAATGGTCGCCGAACGCTTAAAGACGTTTACGCTTATGACCTTGCCTTTTCCTTCCGGAAGATTCACCCGCTCTCCTTCGCGCGGAAGCCCCTTGGAAAGATTCTTATAGACTTCATACTCAAAAGAAAGGCAACACATAAGACGGCCGCAAAGCCCGGATATCTTGGGAGGATTCAGGGGCAGCCCTTCTTCTTTTGCCATTTTTATAGTTACCGGCTCAAAATCCTTTAAAAACCTGGCACAGCAAAGTTCCCTACCGCAGGGTCCGAAGCCGCCGAAAAGCTTTGCCTCATCCCGCACTCCGATCTGCCGTAGTTCGATACGAGCCTTGAAGATCTTAGCCAGGTCCTTTACCAATTCCCTGAAATCCACCCTGCCTGAGGCGGTAAAATAGAAAATGATCTTGGTACGGTCAAAAGAATATTCCGCCTTGACTAATTTCATCTGGAGCTTATGTTCATCGATCTTCTTTACGCAAGAAAGAAACGCCTCCTTAGCCTTGACCTTATTGGCCTCGATCTCTTTTAAATCCGCTTCCGAGGCCTTGCGCACTATCTTTTTAACCGGCTCTTTAGGCTTACCTTCCAGGCACGCCTCTTTAGGGGAAATGACTTTTCCGAAATCCTGCCCGCGGTCGTATTCGATGATCACATAATCGCCCTCTTTTACGCTGGGCTCCTGGCAATTATAAAAATAAGCCTGCCCAAATTCCCTCAAACGCACTAAGATCATCCCTTCCATGGCTGTATCCTCAAATTTGACATCAGTAATTTGACATTTATATTTTCTTCCAAATAAAGAAGAGCCTGGCTGATAGAATTCAAAGACTCTTCCACATCCAAACAGCTATAACGGCCCATAAACCTCAACAGGTCTTCCTTGCGGTCGATATTGATCAGCCCGCTATGCGGCATGCCCGCCTTAAGCAGATAGATATCGCGGAACCAACTCGCTAAGATATTCAATGAATCGCGCACGCCTTCTCTTTCCTTAAAAGTAAAATTATCGGTATTGCCCCTTTTAACGGAAACGATGAATTTATCTATCACGGAATTCTTTTCCCTTAGGATATCGCCCTCCTTAAGCCTAAGCGCCCGGCCGATGCGGCCTTCGGAAAAATAAGCCAAAAAATGGGCGAAATCCGTAGATAACCTGTAGTCGTTGCGTAAAAACTCTTCCAGGCGGCCCCTGGACATAGGATAAAACCTGACCGCCTTACAACGAGAGGCTATCGTCTTAAGTAATAACGCCGGCTTTGAACTTACTAAAATGATCAGGCTATGCGCCGCAGGCTCCTCCAAAGTCTTTAAAAGGGCATTAGAGGCGTCCTGGGTCATAAGATGCGCCTCGTTTATGATAAAGACCTTTCTCCTGGCCTCATACGGCCTTAAGCTTATTTCTTTCTTAAGCCGCCGCACCTGCTCTATTTTTATTGCCTCCGTGTTTTCGCGGCATATAGAATGCACGTCCGGGTGCTGGCTTTTTTCTATCTTCAAACATGACGGGCAGCTGTCGCAGGAATCATCTTTCTGATCCAGGCAATTCACTGCCTTAGCAAGAGTCAAGGCCGCCAGGTATTTTCCAATACCCTCATCTCCGCAAAATAGATAAGAGCCGCTAAGCTGCCCTAACCTTAAAGCGCCCCTGAGTATAGCTATGGGTCTATCCTGGCCTTTGATGGATTGAAAAGACATTAGTTAACTTAAAAGTAAAAACGTAAAAGGTAAAATGAACCTAAAAGACTTTGGCTTAGATTGAATAAAGAACTTCATTTTGCCTTTTGCCTTAATATTGGTAATATTATCTTCCTTATCCTATCCTGGGTCTTATTCTTCTTGGGATCTACCTTTACCATCTTTATCCTGCCGGGTTCCTGGCGCGCCAGTTTCAAATAGCCTTTTCTTACACGCAGATGATAATTCAACGACCTTTCTTCGATACGGTCTTTTTTATGCTGACGATGTTTTAACCCCTTTGTCACGGGTAGGTCCAACAATATGGTCAGATCGGGCTTAATGCCGCAAGTCGAGATCTTTCCGATCGCTTTTATGGTCTTTATATCCATTCCCAGACCATACCCCTGATAGACAATAGTAGAATCAAGAAACCTGTCGCAAAGGACGATCTTGCCCCCCAAAAGCGCCGGCCTAACCACCTCTTCTATCACCTGCGCGCGGGCAGCCATATAAAGCAGCATTTCAGAAACTCCTGACATGGACCTATTGCTGGGATCCAACAGGATGCCCCTTATCTTTTCGCTGATCGCTGTCCCGCCGGGCTCGCGCAAGTAGATGACCTTATAACCTTTGCTCTTCAAATGATCATAAAGCATCCTCGACTGTGTGCTCTTGCCGCAGCCTTCTGAACCTTCGAATGTAATAAACTTGCCTTTCATATCACCCGCTAAAAATAAATCTTCTTATTATTATTTTGCTTGCGGTATTTGTTCGCGTGCTGAAATTTT
>JAFGET010000156.1 GCA_016931435.1 Candidatus Omnitrophota bacterium | reverse complement strand
TTTTTAATGTAAAAAAATTTTGGCACTTAAAGGAGTATGTTTCATCAATGAAACGTACTCCGGAAAGTGCGTAAATACTTTTAGTTGACTATAAAAATTTTTTGGCACTCGGAGGTGCCTAACCTTATTGTAACAAAGATCAGGAAATTGGCTCCGGATCCACCGCAGGCGGATAAGGAGCTGAAAATTTCTTTAATGTAGAAAAAATGACGGCTTTCCTAAGCCCGCCAAAGGCAAACGGGAGAACTTCATCCTAGAAATAACTGCCTTAATACGACCGAAAATATACCTTTGGCCACCCCGAAAGAATAGTTGCAGAAGTTGACAAAAGAATACGTTTTAAACATAAGATTAAAAACAAGCGCAAGCAAGGAGATATTGACTATATATAAAAATGAAAAACCGAAGATATAATTCGATTTTAAAAAATCCCCTCCCTTGCCGCGTAAGATCTTTGCGCTAAAAACAAAATGTAGAGCGATGCTGAAGCCGAACAAAAAGGCAAAATACCGCAATGCACTATTGCTCTTATCGAATAAAGCCCAGATAAAATAAACACAGACCAGAAGGATCGTATAGATCGGAAACAAAAAAGGAGCGATTCTTATAAGAGGAGTAAAGAAACGAAAAACAACTTCAAGTATCTTCTGCCCGCGATTATATAATTTAACCGGCTCGTAAATAAAAAGGTAAAGAACAAGAAAGGCGATTATACCGTAAAAAAAATAATCCGTTATCGCTTTCGCGATAGACCTGCTCTCATTTAAAAAAGCAGCGGTAGTCGAATAAACAAAAGGGGCCAGGCATACCCCTAAAGAAAATTTAAGGATACCGAAAAGCTTCCAGGAAAATTTCCCCCCCTTAAAAGAAACACCATTATTTTTGGGGTTCTTAATATTAAGAGATTCTTTCTTGTCCGCCATAGTATGGCCTTAGGGCTTCAGGGATAGTCACCGAGCCGTCCTTCTGTTGATAATTCTCTAGGAGCGCGATCACCGTACGCGCCAAAGCAACGCCCGAGCCGTTCAAGGTGTGCAAATATTCCGTAGTCCTTTTGCCGTCTAGGGCTATCCGTTTAAATTTAATATTTGCCCGGCAGGCCTGAAAGCTCTCAAAATTACTGCAGCTTGATACCTCAAGCCACTTATCTATCCCCGGGGCATATGCCTCCAAATCGTAACATTTACTAGCGGCAAAACTGATGTCTTGGGTAGGCAATACTATGACCCGGTAAGGCAGCCCTAAAAGCTGTAAAACCTCTTCGGCATCAGCGACTAACTTCTCTAATTCGTCATAAGAGTTTTCAGGTTTTACGAATTTTACCATCTCTATTTTGTCAAACTGATGCACGCGGGTCAGTCCCTTGGTATCTTTGCCGTAAGAACCCGCCTCGCGTCTGAAACATGCGGTATAAGCGGTATAATAGACAGGCAGGTCTTCCTGCTTTAAAACCTCATCACGGAAAATATTGGTCACCGGCACTTCCGCGGTAGGAATAAGAAACAAATCGTCATCTTTTAACCGATACATATCTTCTTCTAATTTAGGCAGCTGCCCCGTGCCGGTCATAGAAGCGCGGTTGACTAAAAACGGAGGGAATATTTCCGTGTAGCCGTGTTTTTTTACGTGCAGATCCAGCATAAAATTTATCAATGCCCTCTCAAGGCGGGCGCCCTGCCCTTTATAGAGAATGAAATTCGATCCGGTTATCTTTGTAGCGCGGGCAAAATCAATGATATCCATATGCTGGCATAAATCTGTATGTGTCAGGGGCTTAAAATCAAACTGCCTCTGTTCTCCCCAGGTACGCACGATCTTACTGCATGAAGCGTCTCCGCGGGGAATAGATTCATGCGGAATATTAGGAACGGTCAATATGGCCTTATCTAACTGCGCGTCGAATTCCCTTAATTTTACTTCCAGGGAATCGATATTTTGCGCGATGGATTTCATCGAAGCGATCTTTTCTTTAGCGTCCTTTTTAGCTTTCAATAAAGCGGTTATTTCATCGTTAGCTTTATTTTTTTGAGCGCGCAGGTCTTCCAATTCAACCAAGACCTTACGGCGGCCTTCATCAAGCTTAAGCAAGCCGTCTAAATCAAGTTCTAGATTGCGCTCCCGGATACCCTTCTTTACTAAATCCGGATTTTCTCTGATAAATTTAAGCTCTAACATATTTACCTCTATCCCTTTATCCTTTAATAACTCCCAGCGGCCGCATTCTACAAACCCGCTTAGCGATCCCCGCATTGTGTACCACATCCACTACATCATTGACATTTTTATAAGCGGCAGGCGCCTCTTCTACTATAGTGCCACGCCCCGAAGCTTTTATAATTATACCCTTAGATTCCAATTCCTTCAATAACATATCTGCGTTTATAGACCTTGCGGCCGCGGTGCGGGACTTAAGCCTTCCCGCTCCGTGACAGGCGGAACCAAATGTTTCCTCCATCGCCTTTTGTGTGCCGGTCAAAAGATATGAATTCCTCCCCATGTCTCCCGGAATGATCACCGGCTGGCCTATTTTCTTATATTTTTCCGGCAGTGCCGGATGGCCCGGGCCAAAAGCGCGCGTTGCCCCTTTCCTATGGACGCATAAAAGCTTCTCTTTCCCGTCTATGGAATACTTTTCTAATTTTGCGATATTATGCGCTACATCATAGATCAAGGACATCCCCATCTTCTGCCAGGACATACTGAAGATCTTCTCAAATGATTGACGCAGAAGATGCATCAGGCACTGGCGGTTTGCCCATGCGTAATTAGCCGCGCATTTCATCGCCCCTAAATAATCCTTGCCTTCGCCGGACTCAACGGGGGCACAAGCAAGCTGGCGGTCAGGGACATTGATATTATATTTATCCAGGCAGCGTATCATGCTGCGGGCATAATCATCGCAGACCTGATAACCTAATCCGCGCGAACCGGAATGGATCATAATAGTGATCTGCCCCAGATCAAGCCCTAGGCTATCACAGGCTTTACTGTCATAAAGCTGATCGATGACTTGAATCTCTAAAAAATGATTCCCTGAACCTAAAGTCCCCGACTGCGCCTTGCCTCTTTCATAAGCGCGTTCTGAAACTGCCGCGGGGTCTGCCCCGGATATTGCACCGCGCTCTTCAGTATATTCCAGGTCTTCCTGGCTGCCGTAACCCTTCTCAACGGCCCAACCGGCCCCCTTGGTTAAAATTTCTTTTTCTTCTTTTACGGAAACCCTGATATCACCTTTAGAGCCGACCCCTGAGGGTACATCGGAAAATAACTTATAGACCAGGTCCTTGATCTTATCTTTTATTTCATCATACTGAAAATTTGTCTTAAGTAGCCGGACACCGCAGTTGATATCGTAGCCGACTCCCCCGGGAGAGATCACCCCACCGTTCTCTATATCCGTGGCAGCGACTCCTCCTATCGGGAAACCAAAACCCCAGTGTATATCCGGCATAGCCAAAGAGGCGTTCACGATGCCCGGTAAAAACGCCACATTTGCCACCTGCTCCGCCGCTTTATCATGGCGTATATCTTTAAGCAGCTTTTCATCTGCGTAGATGATCCCGGGTACGCGCATCCCCGGCTTATATGACCTGGGAATACGCCAGCGGTAATCGTCGATTTTTTCTATAGGCCCCTGCCAGGTCTCAGACATCGAAAATGACCTCTGCTTTCCATCCGGATTTAACCCGTTCGATCTTCAGTTGGTGATATGTAGCAGCTTTGATCTCTGTATTTACTTTATAGTTTTTCATACTACTACCTAAAGCAGTAGAAGTAATTCCGCTGTCGCTCAATTGATCTATCTTGAAATCATGAAATACCAATTGTTTAGCACAAGATAATGAAAGGATATCGTTTAACCAATTGACCAGGAGTTCTTCGCGTGTTTCCGCACTCACTTTTATTTTTATCTTTTTCTGTGCGATAAGCCTTCTATTTTGTTTTTGGGCGATTATATCAAACATCGCACGAGCAAGATTTATGAAAATAAAGTTTAAGCTTTTAGCTCTGACCCTGATACCTATATCTGCGGTATGCTCGATAATCTCGTAATTTTTCATCGAATAATTATACCTTAACTAACTAAGCCATACCAATAAAAAATCCCTAACCTATCAGGCTTAGGGATATAAACGATTACTTATCGATTGAACTTTAGCTCCTCGTCAAACCTAGATTAATTATTGGTATCCTCGGAGTGATTTTCGCTGCGCGAAAATCAAGTGCACTTTGAATTTCCCTTAATTTGCCTTTTTTTGGCTTCAAGCAAATTACTCCGAGCCCAAAGGGCAAGGAGATGCGGAAAATCAACATTTTCATGCACTCCGCTCACTAAACCGCTTGTCGCGGTTTGCCCTTCGGGCCGTTCGCTTGAGTGCACTTTGAATTTCCCTTGGCGGGAAATTCAAAGTGGGCCATGATGGAGTCGAACCATCGACCTTGACATTAAGAGTGTCCTGCTCTACCAATTGAGCTAATGGCCCCTAAATCTTTTTGCTACCATTAGTCATCCTCAGCTCTTGACTTTCCGGGATTGAGCTAATGGCCCGAATAAAGCCTGACTTAGGCAGTTATTTTAGCTTAAAATATTATAAATTACAAGGACCTAAACAAAATTATTTCTTTTTAAAAGTCTTTAATTTTTCCCTGTATATCTGCTTTCTTTCTCTCAGCAGCCTTGAGACATCTTTCTGTCTCCTGGTAACGCGTTCTCTGGGCATTTTTTAAAAAAGGTAGACTTGCGGCTATGCCTTATTTCAATAGATGACTGACTGCGATTTTTCCTTTAAGCTATCAACCGCGAATTCAGGTTTTAATATGGGTTTATCGTACGGCGGGATAACACAGGTAATGGTATCAAAGATCGCCGTCCCCAGCCTGACAAAAGAAGTGACTATGCCGTTTGCGGTCTTTAACAGCATGTTCTTCCGATGAGAAGAATCACACATCGAGGCGGGTATCTCCAAAAAGAAAGTGAAAATATTTATTACCCCACGGAACAGTTTATTTACGGGCGTTTTGGCAAGCGTAATGAAGCGAGTATCTAAAGCAGCGGAAGCATCCGTGTAAAAAATATTTACCAGCATTATTGATATAAATAATATCAGCGCGATCTTTTTCATGGTTACCCCCGTAGTCTTAAACAGCTATCGGAATACCTAGTGCCAATTTTCATCTGGATACTCTATAACAAAAGTCATTCTTTCAACTTAAATAAGATCACGATATTCCGGAGGCAGGGCCTCGATTATCATAAAGCTCTAACATCTCGGCGATTACCTTGATCAATTCTTGCGGGTCATAAGGCTTAGCAAGCGAGCGCCTGTGTGAAATAAACTGTTTTTCCTCTTTGCCTTTTTTAATAAGGGCGGTAAGTATTATTACCGGTATCCCCCTCGTGACAGGGTCGCTTTCCATGGCGTCGGCTAATTCCGCTCCGTCCATATTGGGCATCACTAGATCTGTCACTACAAGATCGGGAATCGCGCTTTTTGCCGCCTCCAGGGCCTCTTTTCCGTTTACGGCCTTAATAACATCATAGCCCGAGGCTTCCAGTCTTTTTTCCAACACCGCTAAAATATGCTCTTCGTCATCAACAATCAATATCTTTTTTTTCCCCATGATCATCCTTCGTGTTTAGGATAAAGCAATTCGTCGATCTTTTTTAGCAAAATATCCGGTTCAAAAGGTTTAGTAATATAAGCATCCGCACCGACAGACTCGGCCATTGTTTTCTCGTAAGGCTGGGCTCGGGCGGTAAATATGATTATAGGTATATGTTGGTATTTTTTATCGAATTTAAGCAGGCGGCATACCCTATAACCCTCTATCTTAGGGAGCATCAGATCTAAAATGATCAGGTCCGGCTTCTCCGCCTCTACTTTATCCAACGCCTCCTGGCCGTCATAAGCAACTGCCGAATCATACCCGCTTGCATTGAGCCGCGAAGCAAGGACTTTTGTGATATTAACCTCGTCGTCAACTATTAATATTTTTTTAGCCATAGCATATTCGCTCCTTCGTTTTATATATCTATCCCTGGCTGCTCTTAGGAAGAATAAAAGTGAACTTGGTCCCTGTATTCAGCTTACTTTCTACCCATATTTTTCCTTTATGTAAATCAATGATGTTCTTTACTATGCTCAAGCCCAGGCCCGTGCCTTTCTCCTTGACATCTTCCCTTCTGCCGAACTGCTGGAACTTAGTAAAAACTTTCGGCAGGTCCTCTTCAGATATGCCCTTTCCGGTATCCGAAACAAAACATTCGATGTATTCGGGCTTATCCGCTACAGATATCTCTATGTGGCCGGTATCGGTAAATTTAAAAGCGTTGGCGATCAAATTGGTGAATACCCGCACGATCGTATCACGATCGGCATAAGCCATTAATTTTATTCCGGGAAGATCCTTCTTTATCTCTAAATTTCTTACCCGGGCCCTCGGGCTGAAAGAATCAATGACTCCTTTAGCTAATCCCGCTATATCGACCCATTCCATTACTAAACTAAACTTTCCGGACTCAAGCTTAGAGGTATCCAGAAGGTCATCAATAAGCCTTTTTAGGCGGTCGACGTCTTCAAGGCATATCCTCAAAAATTCTTTTTGCTCTGAAGTCGTTTCTCCGAGTATCCCTTCTAAAAATTGCGCGATGACCTCCCTTATCGTAGTCAAAGGGGTGCGCAATTCATGAGAAACGGTGTTTATAAACTCGTTCTTCATGTCGTCGAGTTTCTTGAGTTCCCTGTTTTTATTCTCAAGTTCCTTATAAAGGACCTTGATCGCCTCGTTGGTCTTATTCAAGCCCCAGGCCTGGACTTCTAATTCTTCCTTCGTCGCCTTAAGTTCTGCCTGAGCCTTCTCGCATTTACTTTTCAAAGACTCGATTTCTTTCACAAGGTCTTCTCCGGGTCCGTCTTTTATTTCCATTTTGCCTTAGATAAGTTTTTTTACCGCGTCCATTATGATTCCGCAATCAGAAGTTTTAGCGCAATAATCATCAGCTCCCATTTTTCTCGCCTTTACCGCATCCACCGCGTCTATCGAGCCTGTCATGATGATTATTTTAGGATTTTCTGCTCCGTGCTTTTGCCTGACCCGCTGGCATACCTCAAAGCCATTACCATCGGGAAGCAAGGTATCGGAGATAACCAGATCCGGTTTTTCCTGCTCGGCTTTATCTAAACCTTCTTTTACATCTCTTGCCACGACGACCTCGTTATACCCGGCGCCGCTAAGATATCTTTTGATTATAAATAAATCATCATCATTATCCTCAACGATCAAGATCTTCTTTCCCATATCCTGCTCCTTGTTTTTATAAGACTAAACCGTCAGAACCCTGCGGGGATTTCTTGGGGATTGTAAAATAGAAAGCCGCCCCTTTACCAAGTTCCGATTCTATCCAAATCGACCCCTTATGGTCATCTATGATTTTCTTCACAATGCTTAAACCCGCCCCGGACCCCTCATATTCATCCTGCCTATGGAGCCTTTTGAATATCCCGAATACTTCGTCCTGGTGTTTTTTATCTATCCCTATCCCGTTATCCTTTACATAAAATTCATGCCTATCGCCCCTGTCGTGGTACCCCACCTCTACGCGCGGATTAGACTCTTTATTTTTAGAAGAGAACTTAATGGCGTTATTGATCAGGTTCAGAAAAACCTCCTCTATCTTGATCCTGTCGCAATAAACAATAGGCATTTTTTCGGCTATTCTCATCTCAACGTTAAACTTTGTTATATCAAACTCTATCCTGGAAAGCACCGATTTTAACAATTCACTGATGATAGTATTTTCGTAAGGGTTCTTTATCCGGCTGATCCGGGAAAGCTCGAGCAAGTCGTCGATCAACTGCTGCATTCGGCTTACCCCGGAGACGATCCTCTTTAAGAAACCCTTGCCTTCCTCATCCAGCTTGTCGCTGTAATCCTGCACCAGGAACTTGGCGAACCCGTCTATCCCGCGTAGCGGCGCCCTCAGGTCATGAGAAACGGTATATACAAAACTATCAAGTTCCTTATTTGCTTCTTCCAATAGCCTTTTTTGTTCCTGTAATTCGTTATTTTTCCGTTCAATATCGGCGTTTGCCTCCACTAAACTATCGGTCATCTGGTTAAATGAACGGGCCAATCCGCCTATTTCATCGGAAGAGTCTATCTCTACCCGGGCAGAAAGGTCCCCTTGTGAGATATTTTTTGATACCTGCGTTAGATCCTTGATAGGGCTTGAAACAGAATGCGCTATCACCACGGCTAAAATTATAACTAATACTGAAAGTAAAGTGGTTATCTTCAATAAAGAGCCCCTGAGTTCATCCGCGGAAGAAAATACTTCTTTTGCGTCCATCTTTACCACCATGCCTAAACCGAAGGTGGGCAGGCTCCGGTAGACGGAAAATACTTTTTCTTTACGATAATCCAGTAACGTAGCAAAGCCGTTCTCTCCTTTCAAGCTGTTCTGTATATCCGCACCTTCCCGAGAGCCTATCAATACCTTTCTTTTAAACGTCGCCTGGGGGTCAAATCTTACCGGGGTAATAAAAAAGGCTTCGTCCCCGGACCTGGAGACGATGATCGTCTCCCCTGTCTGCCCCAAGCCGGTGTAATCTTTGACGAACTCATAAAGACCGCTATTGCTTATCTGGAAGACCACAAAACCTACGGAATCAGCGCCTCTGAATACCGGGGTGATGATAAAAACAACGGCCTTTTTCTCCTGCGATAAATATTCAAACTCAGACGTTTCTGTCTCACGGGAAGATTTACTGCGGATAAAGGCTTGCGTTAATTCAGACTTTTTAAACAAGGCGAGCTCATAAAGGGAATTGACGGGCAAAACCTGTGTTGAAAAAAGCACGTCTCCGTCAAAGTTTACCAGGATGATTTCTTCGCAATCGAATGCCCTCTGGTAATATTCCAGCATCGGCCTGTATTCGCTAATTATATCTATATACTGCTGGGAATCCCTGCCGAATTTCTTGAAGGTATCTGCAAGCCTTGCCGTGACTTCGATTATCTCCGGGGTAAATGATAAATTTGACGCGTCCCTTTTTGCCCTCTGAAAATATGCCTCTATGCGGTTGGCTTTGTTATCGGCGACTGCCACAAGGCTGCGCTTGACTTCTTCTTTGAGGGCACCCCGGGCGCTGGTATAGCTGACATAAATAGCCAGGGAAAGAGGGATGAGCGAGATAAATAAAAACCACAAAATAAATTTTGTGGTGATCTTTAAGTCCCTGAGGAATTGTATGTTAAGCGGTCTCATCTTTACATATTATTCTATTCTAAAAAAATTACCTGCGCAACAAAATTTACGCGCTCGGCGAGAGTCGAACTCGCAACGCCTAGCTCCGAAGGCTAGCGCTCTATCCATTGAGCTACGAGCGCTCAATATTTCCAAACTAATATTCCCCCCTGGCGCGGGATCGAGCCTAGGACTTCATGAGGGACTCGAAGACTGACTCTCTATCCGATTAAGCTACAGGCACTTTGAGGATTATTGTACAAACCTAGCGCTCTATACCCACGCTAAAGCGAATAGATTCATAAGGGCGGCCCGCCTACGGGGGAATCAAGCTGCCAGCGCAAATCCTAAATTATCTCGCACTTCTCACCAAAAATAGCCTTTATTTTTTTAAGCTTAGCGGACGATACCGGCTTAACTTCGGGCTCTGCGGTAGCGCGGACCGGGGAATTCAAATGGATTCTATCCGGACTGATCTTATCTATGGCTTCTTTTAATTTTTTGATCTGGCGCAGGTCATCATTGAAACCCTTAACGAGCATGACCTCAATCCATATTTTTCCGCTGAATTCTTGCCTTAATTCTACCAGGCTGTCTATTATATTTATTAAAGATACGGCCTGATTAGGGCGGTTTATTCTTTGAAAAACTTTTTCTGTGGCGGCGCATAAGGTAGGGACTATCAGGTCAGCCCCCAAGATTTCTTCGCGCAAGAAAGGGGCATTTAACAAAGAAGCGTTGGTAATAACTGCCAGGGGTATCCGGCTGGTTTTCTTTATTTTCTGGATTAACCGGGATATACCGCTGTTTAAGACCGGCTCTCCGGCGCCACAAAGGGTGATATAGCTCAATTCTTCGGCTTGCCGGGGGTAATCTGATAGCCAAGATTGTAATTCATCGAATATCTCTTCGACAGGCAGATACTCCCTTCTTTCCGCTGTAGGATCATGAGTCAGGCCCAGTTGGCAATAAACGCAATTAAAACTGCATGTCTTATGGGGAGTAAGCGAGACCCCTAAAGATAGGCCTAACCTGCGTGAATTTACCGGTCCGTAAATATACTTCATTGAGCAAGGCTTCCTAAATAAAATCCCCCACTCCGGATGATCTTTGGCGATTACTGCCTAAAAAAGCGGAATGGGGGATCTTGATTATTTTACTTCGATGATATTATTATGCGAACCTAAATTATTATAAGAAGTATTGCTGTTCGTAGGATCGTTCCACCAGGAATTATCCACGAAGAATTTATATTCGTATCTTCCCGGGGTAAGGCTCACCTTGGACATCCAGTTGCCCTTAGTATCTTTTTTCGCCAGATTTTTTCTGGTGCTCCAATTATTAAAACTGCCTACCAGGCTTACCTTTTTTGCCTGAGGCGCGTAAAGCCTAAACTCCACTGACTTAGCTCTACTTGTCTTAGCCATTTTGACCTCCTTTTGTATCTTCCTTTTATACATAATAATCCTGCTACTGTCAAGATTTTTTAAGCAGCCGCGATCGCGATGCCTTTTCTATCGGCAAGTCTGACAGCGGCCTCTTTATCGATAAAAAGTGTCTTTTCTGCCTCAAAAGCAAGACAGCTGCATCCGGATTTAACGATATTTTTTATCGTGTTCAATCCGATTACCGGGATATCAAAACGCAAGTCCTGTTTAGGCTTGCTGGCCTTTATGATGACGACCCCGCTTCCCGCGATCTTCGCCGCGCGCCTGATAAGGTTATCCGTGCCCTCCAGGGCCTCTACCGCCACAACCGCTTTTCCTTTTACTGCCACTGTCTGGCCGATATCGAAATAACCGATCGTCTTTGCCAGGCCAAAGCCGAAATATATGTCTTCCCATTCTAAAAAATCAGGCTCCCTCTTAGTAAGCACGCTCCTCTTGGGCATATATTCTTCCATAAAAGTAGTTGAATCCATCAATTCAAACCCTGTATCTTTTAATTTCTGGGCGATTGCCCCGAAGATCGTATCAGCCTTGTTATCCCTGATACTGTCTAAAAGCTTCTTCAAGTCCTTATCCTTGCGGACTTCTTTACTAAAAAGCCTGCGCGGGCTGATCTGGCCGGCCATCACCACCTTTTTTACGCCTTCATCCTTAAAGATCTCAGCCAGCTTCCAAAATTCATTCAAACCTACCCAATATATCTTATCTACGAAGAGCCTCAGGCGCGTTGAAGTATCGCCCTTGACAGCCACTGCCACAACACTGTGGTTTCTTTTCCTGGCAGCCTGCGCGAAAAGAATGGGGAACTTTCTGTTTCCGGCAATCAATCCTATTTTTTCCATAAATGAGGCCATCCGCCGTAGGCGGATCGGACCGAATTTGAGAACCAAAATCCTTTGTTTAGTGAAATCCCTGCCTACCGGCAGGCAGGCCGCGCTAGCGGGAACTCCGAGTATGCGAGAAAATTTAGACTAAATTTTCGAGCGCTATACAAGGAGGAATTAAGTCTAACTTTTTGTACGGCAGGAATGAGTTATGCCTCTTTGAGACTCTTTTATAAACTTAAGCAGATGGATGATCTCCGGAGTCTGCTCAACCTCCTCTTCTACCTTCTCTGCGGCATGCTTGATCAGGATGCCGCTGTTAAAAATAATCTTATAGGCCTGGCTTAAGGCATCGATAGCCTGGCGGGAAAGTTTGCTGCGCCTTAAACCAATAAGGTTTAAACCATAGACTAAAGCCGGATGGCCGTCACATGTAGAGTAAGGGGGGATATCCTGCACCACCTTGGAACATCCGCCGATTATGGAAAGCTCGCCCACCCTGACAAACTGGTGTATCGCTACCAGGCCTCCCACTACCGCCTTGTCTTCAATAGTGACATGGCCGGCGAGGGTGCCGTTATTTGCTATCACGCAATTACTTCCTACGCGGCAGTCGTGGGCGACATGGGAATAAGCCATAAAAAGGTTATTGCTGCCGACGGCTGTCTTGCCGTCCTCTTCCGTGCCCGGGTTAAACGTGCAGTATTCGCGGATGATATTATCATCGCCGATCTCTAAAAAGCTTTTCTCGCCCTTATATTTTAAATCTTGGGGGCGGCTGCCGATGACCGCGCCGGTGAAGATCTGGCAATTCTTCCCGATACTGGTATTTCCTTCAATAACGCAGTGCGAACCGACCTTCGTACCCTGCGCGATAGTAACATCATCGGCAATAA
>JAFGET010000155.1 GCA_016931435.1 Candidatus Omnitrophota bacterium | reverse complement strand
TAATCTAGGCAGGGCTCTTATGTTGTGGTAAAATATGGAATTATGGATAAGATAAAAAAAGCGTTTTTAAGCGCGATTTTTATTTTAGTTTGCTTAGTCTTGTCTTTTTCATCCCCGGAGGGAACCTTCGCAGCTGACGATGATGAGGCTATGGATTTTGCCGCGGCGTTTGCTAAAGAAAAAGAAGTAGACGCGCAGCCCCAGGTGCCTGTTGAACAAGAAGAGCCGCTGTTAGTCCGGGAGCCTGCCCCGGTTGAAAAAGAAGCAGCCTTAAAGAAAGCCGAGGTAGTGGATACGGCTTTGCGCGAAATAGCTATTGAGATAGCCTTGGAATACGCTTTCCTTAATGAAAGCGAGCAGACTTTTGAAATCATCGATTCTAATGAGAAGTTGATTTCAAAATTAACTTATCCCGCCAAAGGCGAATTGTTCATTTTAAAGGCAGAGGTGGAGTTCCCTTTTAAAGTGTTGGTAGGGGGCAGGTTTGCCAGCAGCGAGTTTAAGAAAAAGACATGCTCCGATGAGGATTGGCAGCTCTATGATATCAGCTGGCCTTACGGGACCGACTCTTATATCGACTATCAGGTAACTAAACAGGACTCTGATTCAAAAGTAGAATTTTTCGATCTGAATGTTTATTTGCGCCTCGTAGATTTCAACAGGCAGCAGGCTAAAGAGAAGTGTCTTTCTTCTATTTTTGTCTGGGGCGAGCAGATATGGGATTATGTAGAGTTGGAGAGGCTGTTTTTTGATATCTCGGGAGGTTACCAGGTCCAGAAAGGCCGCTATAGCATGGTGGACCCGATCAGGGAATGGCAGCTTGAAGATGAAGGTGCCGGTTATTATGTGGCTGGGCTGCCGGCAGAATTCGGTATGGAATCCTTTTATAAGATAGAATATAAAGGCCCCCGGCTAGGCTTCAGGGTAGGGACTCAGGGTAGATTAAGCTCACGGTTCGGTTTTTCTTACACTTTACTAAGGACTAAGGCTTACGGTTGGTGGAACCTGAGGGATTATACCTTCAATCAGAGCGGCAAGAACGGTTATGGCCTTGATTTTAGTTTTGAAACTACCTATAAGTTCACGCCCAGGATCTACGCCGGAGTAGGTTATAATTATTTGCAGTTTAGGCAAAAGAAAATGAAGGAATCCGGAGCGCAACCCGGTTATATTTACGAAGATTTAGATATTGTCAGGAACACGGATAGCAATGTTTACGGCCCGTCATTCATCCTCAAATATATCTGGTAAGAAGCATATCCGTTTTCTCCGTCACATAGATCTATCCCTTGCGTAAAATCCGTTATCAGCTCTAAATTACCGGGCGCAATCTAAAGGAGGCAGGTATGTTTAAAATAGGGGAGATCAAGGCAAAAGATCTGGACGCTAAAAAGTTTATCGCCGGCAAAATTGATGAAATCCGCGGGACGGTAGGCCAGGGTTTGGCTATCAACGCCTTATCCGGGGGCGTAGATTCTTCGGTAGTCACCATGCTCGGGCACAAGGCGCTGGGTGAAAGATTAAAGACTTATTTCATCGATAACGGACTGATGCGTAAAGATGAGCCGAAAAGAGTAGCAGCATTGTTTTGTAAGCTCGGGGTAAAGGTAAAAATAGTTGATGCACAGAAGCAATTTTTTGCGGCATTAAAAGGGGTGGTTGACCCCGAAGAGAAAAGGGAAGCGATCACCCAGACCTTTTATAAGCATGTTTTCGGTAAGCTTGTTAAAAAAAGTAAAGCAAAATACCTTTTGCAGGGGACGATCCTGACCGATATCGATGAGACTGTTGCCGGAGTAAAAAGGCAGCATAATGTCTTTGAGCAGCTGGGGATTGACCCTAAAAAGGCCTTTGGTTATAAGATCATCGAACCTTTAGTGCAGTTACGTAAAGACGGGGTAAGGAAAATCGCCGCTTCAGTCGGACTGCCCAAGTCTAATTATAAGCGCATGCCCTTTCCCGGGCCGGCTCTTTCCGCGCGCGTTATCGGCGAAGCCACTCCTGAAAGGATCAGGATAGTGCGCCAGGCTACGGCGATCCTCGAGGGAGAATTGTCCGGCGTCCGGGCTTTTCAATACCTGGCGATCCTGCATCAAGACAGGGTGACCGGTATGCGCGGCGGAAAAAGAGATTTCGGCTTGCAGATAGAGATCAGGTGTTGGGATAGCGTAGATGCCAGGCAGGCTTCGGTGACCAGGCTTCCTTATGCCCTCCTGGAGAGATTAGCAAAAAAAATAACCACGCAGGTATCCGGAGTTGTCAGCGTTACTTATAATATCGCCCCGAAACCGCCTTCTACTATTGAAGCGGTCTAGCCCGATATGGATTTTAAGGAATCCCTAAAGAACCCGAAAGCCGGTATCTTTGAATGAAGATAATCAGTGATATAATCAAACTGAACACTAAGGGTAACGGTGACCTCTTGGATATCACTGCTAAGTTATCGCGCGCCTTAGAGAGTTCAAAGTTAAAAGCGGGCAACCTGACCGTATTTGTCATCGGCTCAACGGCAGCCATCACTACTTTTGAATATGAGCCGGGATTGATCGAAGATATCAAGGATATGTACGAGAAGCTTATCCCCAGAAAAGAGCATTATCACCATGATGAAACATGGAACGATGCCAACGGTTTCAGCCATCTGCGTTCGGCGCTTCAGGGGCCTTCTTTGACCATACCTTTTTCCGACGGCAGGCTTTTTTTAGGGACTTGGCAGCAGGTCGTTTTAGCCGAGTTTGATAACCGCCCCAGGAACCGCCAGGTAGTAGTGCAGATCATCGGAGAATAGCCATGCTTAAAAACGGGTCGGTATTGAGCCGCCAGGATATTTTAAAACTTATAAAAGAAAAAAAACTAATCTGCGGCTATATAGATTTAAAGACACAGCTTACCCCCAACGGCTTTGACCTGACCGTAGAAAATATTTTTAGCTTTGATTCATCCGGTTCTCTTGATTTTTCCAATAAAGAAAGAGTGCTCCCTAAGGTAAAAGAGCTTAAGGCCCGCAGGAAAAAGCCGGCCGATAAATTCGGCTGGTGGCATTTAAAAAAAGGCGCCTACAAAGTCAGGACAAACGAAAGCGTCAAGATCCCGCTTGATCTTGTGGCGGTGGCCTTTAGCCGCAGCACGCTTTTGAGGATGGGGGCATTCGTGCAGAACGCTGTCTGGGATTCCGGCTTTGAAGGCAAAAGCGAGTTTATTCTGGTGATAGAAAACCCCAGGGGCATCAAGGTCAAAGAGAATGCGCGGCTTAATCAGTTAGTTTTTTTAAAGTCAAACAAGGCGGATAAAGGATACGAAGGCATCTATAAGAACTTATAGGATAACTTATGATTAATTTATTATGGGCTATAGGCGCAAGTATTGCCGTGAGCGTCATCGCGTTAGTGGGGATTTTTAGCCTCTTAATCAACGAAAAATTAATGCGCAAGATGCTGATTTTATTGATCGGGTTTGCCGCCGGGGGTTTGATCGGCGGGGCCTTTTTGCATCTTTTGCCGGAAGCCCTGGAACAGGCATCGGGAGAGACCGTTTTTTTATACGTGATCCTGGGATTCCTGGCTTTTTTTATCATGGAAAAATATTTTTACTGGCGCCACTGCCATAATCAGGTATGCACGTTGCACCCGTTTACTTATTTGAATCTTGTCGGAGACGCGGTGCATAATTTTAATGACGGGTTGATCATCGGGGCGAGCTTTTTGATCAGCGTCCACTTCGGGTTGGTGACGACGCTGGTCATAATTTTTCATGAGATTCCTCAGGAGATAGGGGATTTTGCCGTCCTTGTTTACGGCGGCTTTTCCAAAATGAAGGCGCTTGTGTTTAATTATATCTCCGCCCTGACTTGCGTTTTAGGGGCTATTATCGGATACTTCTTGTCTTCTAAGATCGGTAATTTCTCCGCATTCCTCCTTCCTTTTAGCGCCGGGGGATTTATCTATATCTCTGCCTGCGACCTGATCCCCGAGCTGCATAAGCAGCCCAGCCCCAAAAGGAGCATTT
>JAFGET010000154.1 GCA_016931435.1 Candidatus Omnitrophota bacterium | reverse complement strand
ATCAGGCCTTGTTTTAAAAGAAGCTCCATTACATCTATCTTACTGGCCATAAATACCTCCGCTTCAATGTATCAATTCGCTTATCTTAGTCAGAAGGACTTGCGGCTCATAGGGCTTTATAAGATAAGCATCTGCCCCCACCTCTTCTGCCAGCTGCCGGTCAGAATCCTGGGCGCGGGCGGTAAGAATTATTATCGGTATCTTTTTATATTTTTTATCAAATTTAAGCATCCGGCAGACCTGATAACCTTCTATTTTAGGAAGCATCAGGTCTAAAATAACTAAATCCGGCCTTTCGTTGCGTACTTTATCCAGCCCTTGTTTCCCGTCAGCAGCAAGCAAGACTTCGTAATTATTAGCCTCTAATCTTAACTTGATCGTCTCTGCCAGGTCTAATTTATCCTCGATCAAAAGTATTCTTTTTTTATCCATAGCTTCAGTCATGCGAAGAAAGCGACTTCATAAACCTTGCCAGGGCCTTTTTATCTTTATCCGCTAAATCCGTAAACTGAAGGCCGATCTTATATTTATCGGACTTAGCCGAAAGGCTGAGATCTTTGATCCAGGCTACGCGTGCGCGCAGGATAAGAGGGTCTCTGTTTTTAGCAAGCCAGAGCCTGGCATTAAGTTTTGCGTCTGTAGGAAACTTGAGATTAGCCAAAATACACGCTCCGCCGCGGGAGATATCCACGGTACGACAGGCTTCCGGCTTTGCGCCGGCAAGATTAAGCTCGATATCCGCCTGGTAATCGACCCTTCTGAAATTACGGATTTCAGCCCCGATGAATATTTTCTTGATATTCAGGTTTACCAGGGCTTCCGTATTGGCATCCAGGGTAAGCTTACGCGCGGCTTGTGGCGAGCCTAAATTTATAAATACCCTATCTACTCTATTTTTCTTAAAATAACCTTCTAAATTAACCCGGAAAGCTTCGCAGATCTTCATTGCTTCATTTTCCTTGGGGTCGGTAAAAATAATACTGTACTCGCCGCTTAAGCCATCCGCAAGTAAAATTTTTGTCCTCTCCTCGCCCGATTTCCATGACCGGTTGAACGTCGCCGAAGCAATGTGCTCTAGATCCAAGAAAAGTTTTTTTAAATTAAGCCTGGTCTTTTTCTTAAACCCTCCGTAATCGACAAAAACTACGTTGATCAGATATACCGGGACATTCCTTTCAAGCAGCTTGTTTATTTTTTCTTTCAGGCGCCAGCCTCCTATTTCAGTGGCGCAAAAACGCGGCAGGGTAAAATAAAATCTGCTGCCTGCCCCTAATTTAGACTCTACCCAGATCTCGCCCTTGTGCCTTTCCACTAATTCCCTGGAAATAGAAAGCCCCAGGCCTACTCCTTTTCTCTCGGCTTTCGCCGACACCAGCGACCCCTGCACGAATTTATTGAAAAGATGGGGCAAATCCGCCTTAGGAATACCGGTGCCTGTATCCAATATCCCTATTCTCACCTTCGTTCCGAAAACGGCCATTTCCACGGTTATCCTGTCGCCTTCATCGCTGTACTTTATAGCGTTATTAATGAGATTAGAGATAACCTGTTTTATGCGCTCGGTGTCCATAAAAAGGTTGATCTCTTTCCTGGGTAATTTATATTCCAACGAAATATTTTTCTCTGCCGCCATGCGACGGAAAAAATCAGCGGAATCTTCTAAAAGCCTGTTTAAACTGGCTAATGAATAACGCAGCCGCAGGCGCCCGCTTTCTATGCGCGAGACGTCCAAAAGCTCCTCAATGATATATCTTAAATGCTCGATATTGGCCCTGGTTTTATTAAGCATCTCTTTTTGCTGCGGCGTTATCGGGCCGGTAATTTTATCATACATCAAAGATACCGCGTCTTTGATGATCGCCAAAGGGGTCCTTATCTCATGCGAGACCACGGAGACAAACTCCGATTTCATTTTATTCAGCTCTTCCAGGGCCTCTAATCTCTTTTCGATATAGGCGTTCTCCTGCTTTAAGCGCTCTATCTGGATGCGCCGGGTGATATCGCGGGTGATCCCCATCAGGCCGATCACTTTTTTCTTATCGTCAAGAATAGGGATCTTGGTAGTGGAGGAATAATTATCTATTCCGTCGGGCCGGGTAGCCCTTTCTATTTTGTCGATGAGAGGCTTTCTGCTTTTCATCACCTGCTCATCGTCCCGCTTCATCAGTTGAGCGCGCTCTTTCGGGAAAAAATCAAAATCAGTCTTACCCTTTACCTGTTCCGGTTTTAAACCCAGTCCACGGGCATGGGCCTCATTGACCAGGACCAGGCGGCCCTTGGTATCCTTAAAATAGATCACATCCGGGATATGGGCCATAAAATAAGAAAGAAGCTTCTCTTTAGAGAGTAATCCTTCCCACCCGGATTGTTTCATATCTTTGTTTTGTTTACGCTTTTTCGTCATAAAAACAGAGGCGCCCTATTCCGATTGTATCCTAGTTTTTCTTCTTCATCTTAGCTAAGGCCTCTCGGATCTTTTGGTTTTCGGATTTTAAATCTTCTATCTGCTTCTGCTGTTCCTGGATAGCTCCGACCAAAACAAACTGTAATTCATCGCGTTTGACGTTAAGATAACCCTTGTTATCGGAATATACCATTTCAGGAAAGATCTTTTGTAATTCTTGAGCAATGACGCCATAGTGTAATTTATCATCTAACCTGGCTTCCGGCTTCCAATGATAAGTAATCGGATTAACGGATAAAATTTTGCTGAGTGAATTTAACTGAGGCATAATATCCTGCTTGAGATATTGGTCAGACCATGAAGTCTGCCAGCTTCCAAAAGCATAAATATTATTATCGGCATCTCGAATAGCAAATTTTAAAGACGCGGGCTGGGCAGTAGAAGCCTCGGTGAAAAAATATAATCCGCCATTGCCACGACGAATATCCGCCCGGTATTCATTGATATCGTTAGTAAACAATACTATGCCGTTTTCGCCGGATGGGGTTGCAATACTTATCTTACCATAATTCCCGGGCCTAAACCTTGCACCCCCTACCACTTCAAATTGAGATGATGGGGCTGTCGTTCCGATACCGATGTAGCCGTCTGAATCCCTGATATAGATAGCTTCGGGATAAGCGGCTGTTCCTAGCGCTAAGGGGATATCGCTTCCGCTCCTTAGCCTTCCTAGAGAAGCACCAGTTCCATCACCTACATACCCTATATAAATACCGCCCGCGTTCACGGAATTGTCAAAGGCCCCGAGGATGTATTCGGTTTCACTTACTGCACCGCTCTGTTTTATCTCTAACTTATACCCCGGGCTCGTTGTTCCGATACCAACCGAACCCTCTACGATTAGGCCATTATCAACTACGGGTTTACCGGAAAATGTCGTGCCTACCTTCATGCGGTGGGCGGATAACTCCTTGTAGCTACCGTAAGGAGAAGGATAATAGGTGGTTAAGGTAAGGATTTCTTCGCAGAAGACAAGCGCGGGCAATAAAGATAAAAAGAATAAACAAGTAATTAAAACCCGGGATTTATTTTTCATCAACTGTCTCCTTCGTTTAATAAAACAGCGAAAAAAGTCGCTGTCCCTATTTTCTTAAACTTACCAAAACACTCTATGGCGCACACATGCATCTGGTTGATGTGCTATAAGTACAAGAGCGTATGGACATATCAGCCGCTTGCCCAAAAACACATCCTTTGCCGGCAGCATTACAGATACTATTACATGCCCCACCTGCGCTGGATTCCATCGTCCAGCCAAAGCCGTCTCCGCTACTATCAGTATGTATCTCTCCGCTGACATACAAGTTGCCTTCAACGTGTAAGGTCTCGCTCGGATTCGTCGTGCCGATACCAACATTACCATAGGATGGCTGAAGGACAAGAGGCCCCCAGTGTTGTGATTCCTGCAGATACTGTATTGCTGCGTAATCACCGGTAGTAGCCCCGCCATTGCTGTCAATACCGATGTAGAGCCTTTGATTAGGGTTTGATGTGCTACTCATAAATATGTGATTAGGACGGGGAGCGGCCGCATCATGTATCACACTCAGCTTACCGATCGGCCCCGTTGTCCCGATGCCGATGTAGCCGTCTGAAGCTCTAATATAGAGAGCCTCGGGATAATTGGTCGTCCCTAATTCTAAGGGTATATTACCGCCGCTTCTGATCCTTCCCCTAAAAGCATCAACCCCATCGCCTACATACCCCAGGTATATACCGCCCGCGTTCACGGAATTGTTAAAGGCCCCAAGCATATATTCGGTGCCGCTTGCTGCATAAGGGTACTCTACCTCTAATCCATACGCCGGATTCGTCGTTCCGATGCCGATCCTCCCCTCCACAACCAGGTTATTATTACCTACGGTATCGCCAGAATAATTTATGCCTACCTTCATGCGGTGGGCGGATAACTCCTTGTAGCTACCGTAAGGAGAAGGATAATAGGTAGTGATGGTCAGGTTTTCTTCGCAAAAGACAAGCGCGGGAAATGACCAGATGGAAAATAGACAAATAAGTAACGCTGGAAATATTTTTTTCATAACCACCTCCGTCCATAAATTATAACGCAAAAAACTCAATTACAAAAATTAATCTTCCGATGACGCCAGTGAAAGGTTGCGTTCGATAAACTCCAATAACTTCTGCTGCATCTGATTTGTGATATCGTAAAATTCAACCCCCATCCCCGGGTGTATCTGCGGCTGGATCTGTTTATCCGAGAGCCATACTACCTTAGCATCCAACTGCAGCTCTTCGCCCTTAGGCGGAAGCTTCATCTTCAAAACTATCATATCCCCCAGCTTAAACCTGTCGCAGCCGTAAATATAGCCGCCTTGGGCGCTTAAATTCAGGAGCTCTTCCTTTAAGCAAGAGGCATTTTTATCGTATTTATCCTTTATCTCTATCTTGATATCCAGATGCAGGCGCTTGAAGCGGCGACGGAGCTGTATCTTCTTGATATCCTCTATGATCTTGTCTTCCTTGAAGCTGTTTATGGCGAGGTCTTCCGTGGCGTAAATATCGATCACCCTGTCTAAGCCGGTGATCGAAAATAATCCTTTTAAATGCGCCGGGATATTGGCAAACTTCATCCTGCCCTTATGGTTTGCCGTTTCTTTATAAGCCAGGACTATTGCCGAGATCCCCACATAATCAATGACTTCGATTTCTTCAAAATTACAGAGAATATCCCCGTATCCGTCCCTTAAGCACTGCCCTACTACTTCAACTAAATTAGCTGAATTGGCATCTATGCGCCCTAATAAGTCTAAAACAATGATCCTTTCCTTTTGCCTCGCTCTAATTTCCATATGTTTTTATGCACTCCGTATTTCTTCGGGTCGCGCCCTGGTTTTTTAATATCAGCTCCCTAGACTTCTCTCCTAATACTGCCCTGGCGACAGGATTCTTTAAAAGCTCATCTATTCTTATTTTTAACTCCTCAATGCTGCGCACTGCTATTACCGCCTGATTATCGCAGAATAAACTGGCGATATCCCGGAAATTATTCATATGCGGCCCGAATAAAACGGGCTTCTTAAGCGCTGCCGGCTCTAAAATATTATGGCCTCCTTTTTTCACCAAACTTCCTCCGATAAAAACGACCTCTGCAATAGCGTAAAAATCAACAAGTTCTCCGACCGTATCTAAAATAAAGACAGTATCCCCTGCCTGCGGGTAAGGCGGGCGCATTCCGCTGACCCCTGGCTGGCTGGTCAATTGGCTGACCCTGGCACTTTTAAAACCCAAACTCTCGCTTAAAGAAACTACCTCTTGCGAGCGTTCCGGATGGCGCGGGGCGATAAGTATCCTTAGATCAGGATGGCTTCGGCACAATTCTTTATAAACACCTAAGATCATTTTCTCCTCGCCGGGATGCGTCGAGCCACAGACTAACAATTTATCTTCTGGCTTTAACCCTAATTTCAGCCTTAAATCCCCGTAATCTTTTTTATTGAGCGCGCAATCATCCAGGTCAAATTTCATATTTCCCGTTACCTTTATTTTTTTTGGATCAACCCCCAGGCTCATCAGGCGCTCTGCGTCGCGGGCGGTCTGGATGCAGAAAAAACTGACCTTACGCAAAATGGGGCTTAAAAAAAGCCTCACCCTGGAATACCCCCGGAAAGAACTATCCGAAATCCTGCCGTTTACTATGACCACCGGAATATTTTTTTTATTTAATAAAGTGACCAGGTTTGGCCAGATCTCGGTCTCCGCCGCGATAAAAAAATAAGGGTCTATCTTATCTATGAATCTTCTGACAATAAAACTGAAGTCCAGCGGCAGATACCCTACCTTATCGTTTCCTTGAACTAGATTACGGGCGATCCTGTTGCCCGTGGGAGTTACGGTAGTAATCAAGATCTGTCTTTGCGGATAGGCTTCTTTCAGTTGCTTTATAAGATTTTTTACGGCCATTACCTCCCCTACGCTGACCGCATGCACCCAGATAGGGTTATGGAATTCCATATCCTGAGGCAGAATCCCCAGGCGCATTAAAAATCCGGAATGGAATTTTCTACGTAATATAAATACAGGCAAATAAATAATAACAAAGATCAAAAATATTAGGTCATATAATATGAACATTTTTAATTATCTCTAAGCGGGTCCCCGCAGAAGGGCGGGGCACCCAGCCATCCGATAGGCTGGGGTGGATACTTCTATTGGTCAAGCCCTAGGATGCGCTTTATCATAAACAGTCTTTAATCTTTCCGTAGTCAGATGTGTGTATATCTGGGTCGTAGAAAGATTGGCGTGGCCCAGTAACTCCTGCACGCTCCTTAAATCCGCTCCGCGGTTTAACAGGTGCGTGGCAAAGGAATGCCGCAAGGTATGGGGCGAAACCCCCTGCCTGATACTGGCCAACCCCAGGTATTTCTCAACGATATCCCGCACACCCCTGTCAGTGATACGCCTGCCGTTCTTATTCAAGAAAATCGCCTCCGATCTCTTCTTTCTTTTATCCAAATAACCCCTTATCGCGGCGATCGCCGTATCTCCCACGGGCACAATGCGTTCTTTTTTCCCTTTGCCTTTTACTTTTGCTATCCCTCCGATAAAATCAAGGTCGTCCTGGTCTAGGCCTACCAATTCGGATATCCTGATGCCCGTAGAATAAAATAATTCCAGGATCGCCCGGTCGCGCAGGCCTCTTTCGTCTTTAGATAAAGCCGAATCCATCAGCCGCGATGCCTCTTCCTCAGTCAAAAAAGAAGGCAGGTGTTTTTCTTTTTTAGGGCTTGAGATGCTGACTATGGGGTTATTTTTCAGGTATCCTTCGCGGGTCAAAAATTTAAAAAAAGACCTTAGAGTAGATAGCTTTCTTAAAATACTTGCTGTCCCAAGCCTTTTCTCCTTCATCACCGCCAGATATTTCCTTAAGATCAAATAGTCGACATTCTCTATCGCGGTAGATCCCAAGAACTCGGTGAAGCTCTCTAAGTCCAACTTATAGTTTAAGACGGTATGCCGGGAATAATTTTTCTCGATCTCCAGATAACGGATGAATTTTTCGGTATAGCGTTCCATTTTTAAAAGTATAAATCTAAAATCCAAATCTCAAAATCCAAATGAATATTCAAACTCCAAATAACTAAAAATAACTTTTTTTTCTTATCTCGCCTATGTTTAATTTAGCCTGCGTTTTATTAATAATACTGCTTAAAATTAACATTATTTCTCTAGCTTCCCTGATAAGTAAATCAACTTCTCTTAACGGTTCTAAATTACTTAGGAATCCCGTCTTTTGAATTAAAGATAGCCAATATTTTGATTCCCGCGCTTCCCTACGGCCAATAGCAATTTTATTTATAAAGTCTTTTCTACTTAAAGTACCGTCTGCTTCCTCTAAATTTGCACCTATAGAAGCGCTGGATCTAACCAACTATTTACTATATTCTATATTTATTAGATTTTTAGGAAGTAGACTAACAAATTTAGCTACTCT
>JAFGET010000153.1 GCA_016931435.1 Candidatus Omnitrophota bacterium | reverse complement strand
TTACTTTTTACTTTTTACTTTTTTTGGCTGCGAGGCTTTTGTACGTAAATTTACACGTAAGCCTAAGAAGCGCGATATTTCAGAGCAGGAGATGGTCCTGGTGCCCGAAGAATACGTAAAACCGCAAGTAAGCTCGGAAGAGCAATACCGGGGGTATTTTTTATACTGGAAATCGTGGCAGGATGAGCTTATTTCTTCTTTGCGCCAGGGGGCTAACCATAAAAAACAAATAGAAAGCGTAGCCGAAGTGATAAAGAATTTAGAGGTCCTTAAAGAGCTTTTGTCGCGGGAGGATAAACGTAAAGGATTAGAGGAGTATTTAGCGCAATCCGTCGCTTTGAAAGAATCTATAACCAAGGATGCTTACGGAAGCAGCGTGGCCACAAACCGCCTTCAGGCGGAACGCCTGAAGCGGAATATCCTGAGGGATTTTTCTTACCGCGAGATCAAAGATTGCCTGAAATGATTCTGGAAACTGTTTGCGTCGGGCCCCTGGAGGCCAATTGTTATATATTGGCGGAAAAAGAAGGTTCTACCGCTATAATCATCGACCCCGGGCACGAAGAGCGGCGCATAAAAAACGCCCTTAAAAAACACGGGTTAAATCCGGCTTTTATTATCAATACGCACGGTCATATCGACCATATCGGCTGTGACGATAAATTCGGCGTCCCTGTTTATATCCACTCCCGCGATGAGCGGTTATTAAACGATCCCGGTCTTAATCTTTCTTCTCTTTTATCGGCTCCTTTTAAGGTCAGGTCCAAGGTCCTTACCTTAGAAGAAGGGCAGCTGATTGAAAATGGCGGATTGGCTCTTGAGGTGATCCATACCCCCGGGCATACCCCCGGAGGAATATGCCTGTTGATGAAAAAACCAAAAGATAACATCCTTTTTACCGGGGATAGCCTATTCTGCCAAAGTATAGGCAGGGCCGATTTTCCCGGAGCCGACGAAGGCAGCCTGATCTCGGCCCTGAAAGAAAAGATCCTTAAATTAAACGATGATGTGATCATTTATCCCGGGCACGGCCCCTCTTCTACTATCAGGGATGAAAAAAGGGGCAATCCTTTTCTAAGGTAATGTTTGAAGAATTGATCGAGAATTTCATTAATTATTTATCTGTAGAGCGCGGGCTTTCCCGCAATACCCTTATTTCTTATAAAGATGACCTGGATGCCTACTGCAGGTTTCTTAAGCGCCAGGGTATAGATGCACTGGCAAGGACCTCTAAAAACGAGATCATAAATTTTATGCTTTCCCAGAAAGACCGGGGTCTATCCCCTAATTCCGTTTCCCGCCGCCTGGCGGCAATAAAGGTCTTTTACAGGTTTTTAGTCAGGGAGAGGATTTTAAAAAGCGACCCTTCCAGCCTGATAGATTCACCGAAATTATGGAAGAAAATACCTGAGACCTTGTCTTTAAACGAAATAAATGCCCTTATCTCCCAGCCTGACCTTAAAGACAAGCAGGGGATAAGGGATAGGGCAATCTTAGAATCCCTTTACGCCACCGGCATGCGTGTTTCCGAGGCCGTTAACTTAAAGATAGCGAATGTCAATCTGGATATCGGATTTTTGCGCTGTGTCGGGAAAGGGAATAAGGAGAGGGTCATCCCCCTTGGCAAAAAAGCGGTATCCAGCATTCAAAAATACCTGGAAGCCAGCCGCCCTAAGCTTTTAAAAAATAAAGAAAGCGAGTTTCTTTTTTTGAGCCGTTTCGGAAATAAAATATCACGGCAGTCATTCTGGAAGATCATAAAAAGATACGCCAAAGACGCCCGAATAAAAAAACCTTTAAGGCCGCATATCTTAAGGCATTCTTTCGCCACGCATTTATTGGAGAGGGGTGCTGACCTGCGTTCCGTTCAGGAGATGCTCGGCCATGCCAATATTTCTACTACGCAGATCTATACGCATATCAACAAAGAAAGGTTAAAAAGTATCCATAAGGCTTTTCATCCACGGCCGTAAAAATAGCGGTCAGTGTCCGCAATATAGTGCAGGAAATGGAGGATACAGGAAGATGTTGACCCAGGCGAAAAAATTTCCGGTAGAGATAAGGGCTTTGATTTTGCTGGCTTCTGATATCGCCGACAGCAATGATATGTCCGCCTACCTGGTGGGCGGGCCGGTAAGGGATATGATCTTAGGAGTCAAAAATTTGGACCTGGATATCGTCATTGAAGGCGACGGCATCGCTTTCGCCGAGCTTTTTGCCGCTGCCACAGGCTCAAGGCTTATCCGTCATAAACGCTTCGGCACGGCGACCGTAGAAGTGCCGCGAGGCAGGTTAAAAATAGATGTTTCCAGCGCAAGGAAGGAATTTTACCCTGAGCCTGCGCATCTGCCTGTTGTCTCTGCCGGGACCCTGAAAGACGATCTAAAAAGGCGTGATTTTACCGTCAATTCCATGGCGATCAGCATAAATAAGAAAAATTTCGGAGAACTGCTTGATTTTTTCGGAGGAAGTGATGACCTGCGCAAAAAAAAGATCCGCGTGTTGCATGACCTCAGTTTTATCGATGACCCCACGCGCATATTAAGGGCGGTGCGCTTTGAGCAAAGGTATGATTTCAGGCTGGATAAGCGTACCGAAAAATTGCTTAAGCAGGCGATAAGGCTTAAAATGCTTGATAAGGTCCAGCCGCAGAGGCTGCGCGATGAACTGGTGCTGATCTTAAAGGAAGGCACCGCGCAAAAACAGCTCAGGCGCCTGGGAGAATTGAGCGGTTTTCGTTTTATAGACTCCGGCCTTTCTGATCTAAAAATAAATCATAGAGCTTTAAGCTCCGTGCCTTCAGAGGTAGCCTTTTTCAATAAGCTTTTACCCAGGCACAGGCACCTGGATATCTGGCTTGTTTATTTTATGCTTTTAATAGATGCCCTGAGCCTAGAAAAGAGCAAGGCGGTCTGCAAGAAATTTGCTTTCAGGCGCGGGGAAGAAAAAAGGATATTAAGCTTTAAGAAAAATTACGCGGCGTTGGTCAAGAGGCTAAGCCGCGACAAGGTCACTCCTTACGGGATATTCACTTTGCTTGAGCCGTTGACCTATGAGGTCATTATTTGCCTGTTGGTTAATTCCGGTAACCGCAATCTTCGCGGGCATATCGGGGTTTTTTTGAAAAAATATCACCGCCTGCGGATTCGGATCTCGGGCGATGACCTGCGTGATTTAGGTATTACTCCGGGCCCTAAATATCAGGAGATCTTCAGGAAGGTTTTAAAGTATCGTCTTTCTTCCAAGGTGAACACCCGGGCGCAGGAATTGGCCTTAGCCAAGAAGGTCGCGGGGGTATAATGACCGTCTGTCTGGCTATTGAAGGCCATACTTTTTATCGCAGATAGCCATTACGCAAAATCCCTGGCCTTAAAACCGGGGGCAAGAGATTACGGGATATTTTTACTTCGCGGAGGCAGTCTCGGCCTGAAGGCTGAGGGGCTACGCTTGATTACGAAATGGAGATGATATAGTGGCTAGATACGAAAAGATTGTCGCTGCCATAAAAAGGGAAGTCAGCAGTATCATACACGATGAGTTGCAGGACCCGCGCCTTGGGTTTGTGACTATCATGCGCGTGGAGTTGACCCCGGATTTAAGGTATGCCAAGATATTCTTTAGTGTCCTGGGTGATGATAAGCAGTATAAAAAGACCGGGGAGGCTCTCGATTCCGCTTTAGGTTATATCCGTAAGTTGATCGGGGAACGCGTAAAATTAAGGTTCGTGCCAGAGATATCTTTTAAAGAAGATAAATCCAGCCAGTATAGCATAAAGATACAGGAAGTTTTAGATGAGATAAAAAAGAGAGATGGGCATAAATAAAGTCATTTCCTGCATAAGGGAAAACAAGCGTTTCCTGCTTACTACGCATATCAACCCCGAAGGGGACGCTTTGGGTTCAGAGATCGCTTTCTACCGGCTGCTTAAGAAGTTAGGAAAGGAAGCGGTCATGTTAAACGCTGACGCAGTCCCCTCTAACTATAGTTTCCTTCCGGATACGGAAAAAATAATCAATAAAAGATGCCCCGGGGGGCTTAAGTTCGACTGCATGGCATTGTTAGATTGTTCCGATATGAGCAGGTGCGGATGGGTCGCCGAATATTCGCGCGCGGCAAAGGCCGTTTTAAACATCGACCATCATATCAGCAATGAGGTATTCGCGGATTTTAATTGGGTGGAGCCTTACGCTTCTTCGGCCTCGGAAATGATCTACAAGCTGTATAAAAGATTACGCCTGCCTTTTGATAAAAAAAGCGCGCTTCTTTTATATGTGGGGATAGCCACAGACACGGGGTATTTCCGTTACGTAAATACGACACGGACTGCGCATCGGGCGGCTGCTGAGTTTTCAGGGTATGGTTTGGACACTCCCGCGATTTACAAGAGCATCTATGAGAATATCCCCTTCGAAGACATGCGCCTTTTGATCCAGGTCTTACCGGAGTTAAGGCTCATCGAGGGCGGCAGGATCGCCTGGATCCAATTGAAGCAAGGCATTTTAAAAGGAAAAAAGCTGTCGTTTGACCTGACCGAAGAGATTTTAAGTTTTGCCCGCGCGATAAAAGGAGTGGAGGTCGTGGTTTTATTTAAAGAAAACATGGGGGGCATTGACCAGGTGCGCGTAAATTTCAGGTCGCAGGGCAAGGTGGACGTAAACAAGATTGCCCTCTTTTTCGGAGGAGGCGGCCATAAGAGCGCCAGCGGCGCCACGATCAAGGGCAGAATTGACGATGTCAGGAAAAAGGTCCTGGCGAAAATAAAAGATGATCTAAGATGAATCTGGCGCTTTTTGATTCTAGAGGCCCCGGAGGCTGCGTATTTGCAATAAGATCAGAGCCGGATATTTAAGATGATTACGCTATCTAAATTCGATCAGGCCAAAAAGTTTAAAGATCCCGTTATCGCCCTTGGGGTTTTTGATGGTGTGCATAAGGGGCACAGGATGATATTATCGCAAGCGGTAAGAAAGGCAAGGCAGATAAAAGGCAAAAGTATCGTAGTTACTTTTTGGCCTCATCCGCAGAAGAAGCAAAGCCTCTATTCGCTCAAACATCGCTTGCGCTTGATCGATGAGCTCGGCGTGGATGCCTGCCTGGTAATCGACTTCACGAAAAAGTTTTCACGGATGAAAGCCGAAGATTTTGTGAATAAAGTTTTAGTTAGAAAAATAAAGGCTCGTTATATTTACGTGGGAAAGAATTTCAGGTTCGGCCATAGGGCGCGCGGAGATTACCGATTTTTGAAAAAAATGTCCGCTGCGGGAGGTTTTTATTTAAAGGCTTTTGAGGTATTAAAGAAAAAGGGGGATGCCATAAGCAGCACCCTTATCCGCAGGTTGATTTCCGGCGGAAAGTTGAAGCAGGCAGAGGCTTTACTTGGCCGGCCGGTGAGTATCCTGGGTACGGTCGGAAAAGGAAGCTCTTTCGGAAGAAAACTCGGTTTCCCGACGGCAAATATAGACCCCCATCATGAAGTAGTGCCTGCGGCCGGAGTTTATGCAGTGAGGGTATTCCTGGGGCAAAAAAAAATGAAAGGGGCCTGCTATATCGGGGTCAAGCCGACTTTTATAAAGCAAAAGATAAATGCCCCGCATCACAGGCAGGCAAGGAGGAAAAATATAAGCATAGAAGCGTATATATTTAATTTTAACAAAAATATATACGGACGAGAACTAGAGCTGCAGTTTTTAAGAAAAATAAGAAACGAAAGAAAATTTACTTCGCCTGTTCATTTAGCGCGGCAGATACGTAAAGACGTAACTGTCATCAAAGACTTATTTTCCCGCCACAATTGAATACCACAATATATGCCTGCTTTTTCTTCTAAAATCCACTAGCTGTTGTATTTTAATAAGTTAGGAAAATTTTTTCTTGACAAAAAGTGGAAATCTGTTTATAATTTGACCATAAAGTGGTTAAAAGTGGAGTAAAGTGGAAAGGAAGAAGAAATGTTTTATGGGGAATATTTACACTCCATAGACCGCAAAGGTCGCCTTATTCTACCCGCCAAATTTCGCGACTGCGCCAAAAGTAATTTCGTTGAAAAGTTTTTTGTCACGCGCGGCCTGGATAAATGCCTTTTCATGTTTGCCGAGGAGGAATGGCGCAGCCAGGAGAATAAATTCAAATCCATATCTTTTACCAAACAGCAGGCGCGCATATTTAACCGCCTTTATTTTTCTGGGGCGGTAGAAGTAGTGCCTGATAAACAAGGAAGGATACTTATCCCTCAATACCTGAAAGATTTTGCGGAAATCAAAAGGGATGTGGTGGTAGTAGGTGTTTCAAACAGGGTTGAGATCTGGGCGAAAGATAAATGGCAGGAGTTTTACGGAGGCTCCCGCTCGTCCTTTGAAGAAATCGCCGAAAAGTTAATGGATGTTTAAACAAAAATTTCATATGCCTGTGATGCTGGATGAATCCCTTGATTATTTGAATTTGTCCCCAGGAAAGACTATAGTCGACGCTACCGCCGGCACCGGGGGGCACAGTAAGGGTATCCTGGAGCGTATTATGCCGGCAGGCAGGCTCATCGCTATTGACCGAGACGAAGAATCTTTAGCCGTGACCAGGCAGCGCCTTGATCATTACGCCGGCGACTGTAATTTTATTTACGGGAATTTTATCGATATCGATACGATCTTAAAAAAGCTGAAGATCCAGGAAGTAGACGGCGTGCTTTTTGACCTGGGTATTTCTTCATTCCAGCTTGAAGACGCCCAGCGCGGTTTTAGTTTTCAGCGGGAAGGCCCTTTAGATATGCGCCTGGATAGAAACAGCTATATCTCCGCTTATGACCTGGTGAACAATTTGAACGAAGAGGAATTCTCTGCGCTGCTTTGGAACTTCGGCCAGGAAAGATGGCATAACCGCATCGCGCATTTTTTGGTAAAAGCCAGGCGAAGCCACCCGATATCGACCACTAAAGACCTCTCTGACCTGGTAGTCAGGGCGGTGCCTTACAGGCACAAGCATTACCGTATACACCCGGCAACACGGACTTTTCAAGCGGTGCGCATCGCAGTCAACCGGGAACTTGAGACCCTGGAGGCAGCTATAAATAAGACCGTCGCTTTATTGGCTAAGGGGGCCAGGATCTGCGTCATTTCTTTCCATTCCCTTGAAGACCGTATAATAAAATTCAGTTTCCGACGTCACGCTGCCGAAGGGAAAATAAGGATAATCACGCCTAAACCTTTGACGCCTGGACAGCAAGAAGTCGGCAATAATCCTTTAAGCCGCAGCGCAAAATTAAGAGTGGCGGAAAAATTATGAGCATACGAAGATGCATGTCCCTGCTTTCTCTTATCACTTTCCTATCGCTTTTTTACGTATGGCAGCAGACTGAGATATTGCGCCTGGCTTATGAAGGACAGAAAAAATCCGCGCTTTTAGAGAGGCTTACGGATAAGAATATTTTTTTAAGCTACAACATTAAAAAGAACACCTCTTTAGTACGCTTAGGTAATAAGATTTCTGAAGGACATGATTTTCAGATCCCGGAGAGTTACCGTATGTTAAGCCTTACGCGGGATTCGCAGAATGCAGCGCAAAAACATAGTCCCGGCAGAGAAAACTTATTCGCCCGTATTTTTAGTATTAAGAGGGAGGCAGAGGCTAGGACCCTGGAGCGTCAAGCCAAGTAAATTCAACCTTTTAATTCGTGTATATTATAAATTACCGCCGCAGGATCGATGGGGTATTTTTATTTTTTGTCTTATTCCTGTTTTGTTGCGCCGCCCGCCTTTTATTCATTCAGTTTTTCCGTTCGGACTTCTTAAAGGCAATAGCACTCAGGCAGCATAATTTATACGTGGAATTAGAGCCTAAACGCGGCTCGATATATGACGCCAACCTTAAGGTCCAGGCTCAGAATATTTCCGTGGATTCTCTTTATGCCTGCCCGGACCAGATCAAAGACAGGGAGAAAGAAAAGATCATCCGGCAGCTCATGCCGGTCTTAAAAGCGGATTACGCTTATCTTAAAAACAGGCTTTTCCGTAAGAAGTCGTTCGTATGGCTGGCGCGTAAGATTGAACCTTGGCAGAGCGAGGCGGTTAAAAATTTAAAAATAAAGGGGCTGGGTTTTATTAAAGAAAGCAAACGTTGTTATCCTAACAGCTACCTTGCCAGCCATGTCTTGGGATTTTCCGGGCTGGATAACACGGGGCTTGAAGGCCTTGAGCTGTATTATGACAAGTACCTTAAGGGAGAGCCGGGGTGGGCGTTATTTTTAAGGGACGCCCGTCAAAATAAGCTCGACATTTTTAAAAAAATGGTCTATCCTCACGACGGCTACGATCTGGTTTTGACTATTGATGAGGTCATCCAGTATATTGCCGAACGGGAATTAGATAAGGTATTTAATCATTATCGCGCCAAGGGCGCCAGTATAGTAGTGATGGACGCCCGTAATGGGGCCGTTTTGGCTCTGGCGAACAGGCCGACCTACGATTTGAATGAATACGGCCGTTCTGATATGCAGGCGCGGCGAAACCGGGCGGTCTGCGATCTTTTCGAGCCGGGTTCAGTGTTTAAGATCGTCACCGCTTCCGCGGCGCTGGAAGAAAAAAAAGTAAAAGAAGAAGACAGGTTTTTTTGCGAGAACGGGTCTTACCGCGTAGCCACCCATCTTCTGCATGACCACCGGCCGCATGGCTGGCTTACTTTTAAAGAGGTCATTACGCAATCAAGTAATATAGGAACGACAAAGGTGGCACAGATCATCGGAGAAGGGCCGCTTTATGATTATATCCGGCTTTTTGGTTTTGGTTCAAGATCAGGCGTAGATCTTCCGGGTGAGATAAGCGGTATTGCCAAAGAACCGCGGTTATGGTCGAAGATCTCGATCTCCGCTATACCTATGGGGCAGGAGATAGGAGTGACGGCTTTGCAGCTAGCCGGGGCGATGTCCGTGATCGCAAACGGCGGGAATCTTTTGAGGCCTTATCTGGTAAGCGAGATCAAAGATAAATACGGCCAGGTGATCAAAGAATTCCCGCCTCAGGTCTTAAACAGGGTGATTTCCGTGGATACGGCTT
Organism: Candidatus Omnitrophota bacterium; assembly: GCA_016931435.1. Classification (GTDB taxonomy): domain Bacteria; phylum Omnitrophota; class Gorgyraeia; order Gygaellales; family Profunditerraquicolaceae; genus JAFGET01. The sequence goes on along the minus strand of JAFGET010000153.1, from coordinate 4,799 downwards.
CAAGGATGAGGAAGTTGTTGGCAGGGGTGGTTGAGGAGGGGACCGGAAAATTAGCCAGGATGAAAAATTTCAGCTGCGCCGGCAAGACCGGCACCGCACAAAAATTAGATGCCAACGGCAGGTATTCTCACGATAGTTTTATCGCTTCTTTCGTAGGTTTTGCGCCTGTTGAGGAGCCGCTTATAACTGTAGCGGTTATAGTTGACGACCCGCACCCTTATTATTTCGGAGGCGTAGTTTCCGCGCCGGTCTTTAAGAATGTCGCAGAAGATGTTTTAAATTACCTTAAGGCAAAAAATGCGGATAAACCTGTATCAAAAGAGGTGATCGCTTTAAATGAAACTAGGTTTTTTAATTAAATCTTTACCGGATTGCAGGGTTTTGTCAGAATCCGATGATTTTGAGGTCACAAGTATTACTTGCGATTCAAGAAAGGCCTCTTGCGGCACTCTTTTTGTCGCCGTGAAAGGTTTACGCGACGACGGCCATGAATTTATCCAGGAGGCAATAAAAAAAGGAGCTCAGGCTATAGTAGTAGAGAAGATGCGTTTTCCGCACGCTGATATTCAGAGTGGTCCGAATAAAATCGCGGTTATTTCCGTAAGAGATACGCGTTTGGCCCTGGCCGATTTAGCAGCAGAATTTTACGGCAGGCCTTCGCAAAAAGTTAAAGTGGCAGGTATTACCGGCACTAACGGAAAGACTACTACGACCTACCTTATCGAATCTATATTAAAAGAGGGTGGGTATTCCCCCGCGGTCTTAGGCACGGTCAACTACCGTTTCAAGGAAAAAATATTCCCGTCATCAAATACAACTCCCGGGCCGCTGGAACTTCAGTCACTTTTGGCGCAGATCGTAAAAGAAAAGATCGATTACGCTATTATAGAAGTCTCTTCTCACGCGCTTGACCAAAATCGCACGCAAGGCATTGATTTTCATTCCGCGATATTCACTAATCTAAGCCAGGACCACCTTGACTATCATCGCACCCTGGAGGATTATTTTCAGGCCAAAGCCGCGCTTTTTAGAAACTTAAAGCCGGGCGCTTTTGCGGTGATCAATGAGGATGATGCCTGCAGTAAGAAGCTTAAGGCAGAAACAGCCGCTAGGGTGGTTACTTACGCTATAGAAAAACAGGCAGACATTTTTGCCCGGGATATTGATTTCGGATTATCCAGAAGCGAATTTTTATTGGTTACCAGGGATGAAAAAGACATTGTCAACACCGGACTTATCGGCAGGCACAACCTCTATAATGTCCTGGCGGCGGTCGCCTGGGCTAAAGAAGCGGGCATTACTTTCGATAAGATCAAGTCTGGTATCGAGAAGTTTTATTCTGTCCCGGGCAGGCTTGAAAAGATAGAGACGCAAAGAGGATTTTCCGTTTTCGTAGATTATGCCCATACCGAAGATGCCCTGAAGAATGTCATCTCTGCCTTAAGGCAGATCTCATTAAAAAAAATAATCGTGGTCTTTGGCTGCGGAGGGGAGCGCGACAAGACAAAAAGGCCGAAGATGGGGCGGGTGGTTTCGGATTTAGCGGATTTTGCTGTCATCACCAGCGATAATCCACGCTCGGAAGAACCCGGGAAGATCATAGAAGAAATAAAAACCGGCATAAATAAGGATAATTACTGTGTGATCGCAGACAGGAGAGAGGCGATCGAGAAGGCGCTATCTCTGGCAGGCCCGGAAGATATTGTTTTGGTAGCGGGCAAAGGCCATGAAACATATCAGGTATTAAAAGACGGGGTAATTGATTTTGATGATAGGGAGGTCATCAAAAGTTGTTTAAAATCGATGAGTTAGTCAAAGCCGCAGGTGCGAAGTTGATCAGGCCGGGCAGAGAAATGTCCGTAAAAGGCATTTCTACGGACTCCCGTAAGATTTTAAAAGGGCAGGCCTTTGTGGCTATAAAAGGCGGCAATTTTAACGGACACGATTTTATCGGGATCGCCATAAAAAAGGGCGCAAGCTGTATAATAAAAGAGCCTTATTTTGACGATAAGAAGTATGCAGGCGATAAGATCGCTTTTTTGGAAGTCAAAGATACTGTCTCTGCTTATGGGAATATCGCAAGTTACTGGCGCCGCAAATTCGATATCCCCCTGATCGCCGTAACCGGCTCGAACGGTAAGACGACCGTTAAAGAAATGGTTGCCTGGGTATTAAGCGCGCAATATAATATCCTTAAGAATGAAGGAACGCAGAATAACCATATCGGGTTACCTAAGGCTCTGTTGAGATTGAAAAAAGACCATCAGGCGGCTGTTTTGGAATTAGGCACAAACCATCGCAAAGAGATAGAGTATTTAGCAAGGATCTCGCTGCCTAATATCGGTATTATCACCAATATCGGGCCGGCGCACCTGGGTAATTTCGGTGGGCTGAAGGATGTATTCAGGGAAAAGTATTCCCTGATAAATAACTTACAGCAGCCTTATCTTGCCGTTTTAAACAGAGACGACCCCTTTTTAAAAAACAGGGTTTTTAGGCCGGATAAACACCCTTTTTGCCTGGGTTTTTCGGTAAAAAACAAATCCGATTTTTACGTCTCCAGAGCCAAGGTCTCTGCTAAAGAGCTTGTTTTTTGGGTAAACGCAAAGCATGCCTTCAGGCTAAAGACAGTGGCTTACCATAACCTTTATTGCGCTCTGCCCGCTATTTCCTTGGGACGGATATTCGGAATGGGATATAAGGCTATCGCGCAGAGGCTTTCTGATTTTAAATTCCCTGCGGGAAGGTTTAACCTGGTCAAAAAAAATAGAATAAGTTTTATCGATGATACTTATAACGCTAACCCCGCGTCTTTAGAAAAGGCCTTAGATGCCCTGGAATGTATCAGGAGCAAGGGGCGTAAGATATTTGTGATGGGAGATATGTTGGAGTTAGGCGAAAAAAGCAGGTTATTTCATTCTCAGGCTTTGAAGAAGGCTGCGGCATTTTGCGATATGCTTATTACCGTCGGCAGATTATCAAAGGCTGCCGTGGAAGATGCTAAAATATGCAGCACGGGGAATAGCAAGATCTTTTGCTGCGATACGTCAAGCCAGGCAAGGAGGTTGCTTAAGGACGGTATCCGGCCGCAGGGCGAAGATATCGTTTTAGTCAAAGGGTCTCGCGCGATGAAAATGGAGGAGGTTTTAAAAAGTTAGAGCGTAAAAGCCACAAGGAAAAACTTTAACTTACACCTTACTTTATGCTGTATCATCTTTTATATCCATTACATAATGTAATATCTTTTTTTAATATTTTTCGCTATATCACCTTTCGCGCCAGCATGGCGGCATTGGCCAGTTTTGTGATCAGCTTGCTACTGGGCCCGGTCATCATCCGTATCCTCACCAGATGGAAGATCGGGGAGAATATAAGAAAGGAAGACAGCCAGAGATTATATGAACTGCAAAGCAAAAAACAAAATACTCCGACTATGGGGGGTATCCTGATCATCTTAAGTATCTCGGTTGCTACCTTATTATGGGCGGATATTTTTAACCGTTATATAATCCTGGCTTTGTTGAGTACCTTGTGGCTGGGCTTGACCGGCTTTATCGATGATTATATAAAGCAGGTCCGCAAAAGGTCAAAAGGATTATCCGCCAGGGGTAAACTTCTAAGCCAGGCTGTCCTGGGTCTGCTATTAGGCGCGGTGCTTTTTTGCGACCCGCAGGTCAATACCGTCATCGATATCCCCTTCTTAAAAGAAGTGTCATTAGACCTGGGAGTCTTTTATATATTCATTGTGATCCTGGTCATTACCGGCTCTTCTAACGCGGTAAACCTGACTGATGGGTTAGACGGTTTGGCGATAGGGATAGTGATCATGGTCTCTATCGCTTTTTCGGTCCTAAGTTATGTGGCAGGGAACATGAAGTTCAGCAATTATCTCTTGATACCTTATGTGCCGGGTGCCGGAGAACTGACTGTGTTTTGCGCAAGTATCCTCGGGGCAGGGCTGGGTTTTTTGTGGTTTAATTGCCATCCGGCTGAGATATTTATGGGAGACGTAGGGTCCCTGGCATTAGGAGGGGCTTTGGGGGCAGTAGCCATATTCATCAAAAAAGAATTGCTGCTTATTATCGTGGGCGGTATATTTGTGGCTGAGGCGCTTTCGGTTATCCTGCAGGTAGGGTCTTTTCGCCTTGCTAAAAAAAGGCTCTTTAAGATAGCCCCCCTGCACCATCATTTTCAGTTCATGGGGTTAGATGAAAATAAAGTCATCGTAAGGTTTTGGATAATTGCCAGCCTATTAGCGCTCCTTGCGCTAGTTACCTTAAAGATCAGGTAACCTCGCTCAATGCAAAACACAGACTATTTCAAAGGAAAAAAGGTTACAGTTATCGGCTTGGCTCGTTCGGGTTTAGCCTGCGCGAATCTGCTTTATGAGCTTGGTTCTAAAGTCAGCGTAAGCGATAATCAGGATAATCCTTCTGTCCGCTCAAACGCAAAAGGATTAAGATCAGCGGATATCGCTCTTGAGTTAGGCGGGCATTCTGAAAAATTTATACGCGGCAGCGAACTGGTCATTCTTTCTCCCGGAGTAAGCGGTTCAAGCCCTGCGGTGACCATGGCCGAGAGGCTGGGGATACCCATGATCAGTGAGGTCGAATTCGCCTTTTTGTTATGCCCAGCGAAGGTAATAGCCATCACCGGCACAAACGGCAAGACTACGGTGGCGACCTTGGTCGGAAAGATACTTAAAGCCTGGGGGAGGAATGTTTTTGTTTGCGGCAATATCGGAACTCCTTTTTCCGCCGAGGTCCCTAAGATGAGCGAGGAAGATTTTGCGGTAGTGG
>JAFGET010000152.1 GCA_016931435.1 Candidatus Omnitrophota bacterium | reverse complement strand
TTGGATGGAAAGGCGCCCCCAGCGGAAACGCTGTATTTGTAACAAAGAATAATAAAACTGTGCTCAGAAACAACAGCTTTGGGTATAGAGACGTCGAGCACGAAGAGGGCACCGAAAAGGAGATCATCGTTTTTTTGGGAGATTCTTTTACCTGGGGCCATGAGGTCCAGTTTGACGAGATGTTTGTTAATATATTGAGGGATAAGTTATCTCAATATGAAATATTTAATCTGTCCCATCGCGGCCATGGGACCGATCAGCAGCTGTTGACACTTAAGCGCTGGCATTACGGCGGCCCCGTTAAATTGGTAATCTTAATGTTTAGTGAGAACGACTTTGGTGATAATAATAGCATATTCAGATATGGCAAACCCAAACCGAAATACGAATTTTACAACAATAAATTGGTGCTGACTAATATTCCTGTTCCTAAAGCAAAGGAATGGGAAAAGGGTGATTCTGCTGACTCAAAAAAACCCTCCCTCAGCGATCGCGTTAAATGGCTTATCTTACAGTCCCATTTTGTTCACGATATATCTTTTAGGATAATAAACAGTAAATTTTTCAAAACCGGCAGGATCATGCGGAAGAATACACAAGAAGGCGACGGCGGGGTCTTTATAACAAAGCAAATCTTAAAAGAATTACGCGATGACGCCATTGAAAGGAATGGAAAGCTTCTCGTTATCGCTATCCCGTCAAAGGAGCAGATATTACAAAAAGGGCACGGCGGGCATGCGCCATATCAATTAAAGCTGGAAGAAATTTGTAAAAGCCTGGATATCGACTACATGGATTTAGCGCCTGATTTTAAGAAAGCTTTTTTTAGGACTTACTACCGCCTTGGCATGCATTGGAACAACTACGGAAACAGAGTAGCCGCAAACGCAATCTATAATTGTATTAAAAAAGAATTTTAGAATGAATAATTTTGAAACGTTAACGGCCAAAATCGGAGATAAAATCAATAATGGCCTTTGGAGGCTTAGAAAGGTAAAAAAGATCCGTAATTACTTTGGCATGCCGATTCTTGATGCTCAATCAGGCAACGATTTAATAGCGGATTTATTAAAAATGCCGCTGCCCGTTATGATATCAAGGTTTGGTTCCGTTGAGCTGGGATGTATTAGCAATTTTATTCAGATCCGGAGATTCAGGCAGGCAAGGGGGATTAAACGCTTTAAAGGCATTGCGGGCAGAGGGGATAAAGATTTTTGGAAGGATAATGTTAAGACGGGTATGGCATCGCTGGCGGGATTTTTTCCTATAACAGATGATATGCTTGAAAGATTTTGCTTAGAATTTATAGAACATATAAAAAGCATCGATGTTCTGGGCGTATGGTTTAATTATTATGAAGATCATGTTTTTTATCGCTACTGCCCCAATTCTAAGCTGGTTCCGCTTAGAAGCATAGAACCCTATTATCATAATAATCCATGGAGCAGGCTTTTACAGGGGGAGAAGGTTTTGTTAGTGCATCCTTATGAAGAGAGCATAAGAAAGCAATATGAGAAGAGGCGTTTGCTATTTAAGGATAAGGACATATTGCCTGATTTTAGCCTGGATACCGTAAAGGCCGTGCAGAATCCTAATATAGACGATACGCAGACTGAATTTCGCGACTGGTTCCGGGCTTATGAATCCATGTGCCATAAAATATCTAAAAAAGACTTTGACATCGCTATAATCGGCGCCGGGGCGTATGGCCTTCCCTTAGCGTCATTTGTGAAAAAGATGGGCAAGAAGGCTGTGCACATGGGCGGCGCAACGCAGATTATGTTCGGGATAAAGGGAAGAAGATGGGATACGCGCAGATTCTTTTCCGATATGTATAATGAGCATTGGGTCAGGCCTTCGGGGTCCGAGACGCCTAAAAATTACATGATGGCTGAAAACGGCTGTTATTGGTAAAATAAGTTTTCAATATGATAATCGAAGAAAAATCCCGGCAGGCAAAAGAAAAGGCAGAGCAGATAGCTAAAAGCCTGCATTTGCCGCTTCTTAAAAAGGGGGACCCCGTCTATTTAAATACGTCGAGCTCAAGCATGTATCCGTTTGTAAAAGGCGGCGACACAATAAAAGTGGCGCCGGTTAAGGAAACGGATATAAAAATCGGCGATATTATCGCAGTAGATAATGAGGATAAAGATAAGGCGTGGTTTTACGCCCATAGGGTGGTCAGAAAGTTTAAAGATAATGGCAGTAATTTTTTTGTCACTAAAGGCGATGCGAGCAGAGAAGGCATGGATGAGCCGGTCGGCTTCTCTAAGATTGCAGGCAGGGTAATCAATATCAAAAGAAACGGCCTGAAGATAGATTTAGAGAGTCCATTCTGGAAGCGCCTGAATAGATATATAGCAAAAGCATCTTTAAGATACCCTAATGCACTGCGTAATCTTGCTCCGTGGATAAGCCTTGCCATAGAGTGGAGGCGGTTCTTTTCAAAGTTAGGCAGAAGAATAGATGAGCCTCTTTCCAATACCGAGGAACTCATTTTAATCTGCGCAAGGACAAACATAGATAAGGGTTTGATAAACAGGGCCAAGGAGCTGATAACCAGGGGCCTCGATTGGGATTTATTTAGCGAAGCTTCCGTCAAAAGCGGCCTGCCGATTATTTTTTATAACTGCCTCGAAAAGATAGGTTATCCCGCGGCTGTTCCCGCTGAACTTATGGATAAGCTAAAAATAAGTTATCTTAGCGCAATACCCCGGATAAACTTTCAATATGAGGAGGCAAAGAGGCTCCTAAGGCTTTTCTTCGAAAAGGATCTACCCGCCGTCCCCCTCAAGGGCTCATTTTTATCAAAGCGTATTTATGGCGATATTGCAGCCAGGGGATTGAGCGCGGACTTCGATTTACTAGTTGAAGAAAACAGCCTGGAGG
>JAFGET010000151.1 GCA_016931435.1 Candidatus Omnitrophota bacterium | reverse complement strand
ATTGGATAACCAGGCCTATAACTATGTTATTTTCAACAAAAGAAACCCCGTAACAGCTATGACTATAAGCAGGGGGTGTCCACATAGCGCTTGTGAATTCTGTAATTCAAAACTTTATACTTTGGGCAAAATCAGATTCAGGGATTTTGATGCAATAACCAAAGAGATCGAAGAGGTTGTGTTTAAATATGGCATTCCGGAAATCTTTTTTAGAGATCAGTGTTTTACTGCCAACAGGGAACTTGTATGGAAAATTTGCGAATACATTATATCAAATAATATAGATATTACGTGGAGGGCTAGTACCAGGGCAGACTTTGTAGATAAAGAGCTGCTTTTTTTAATGCGAAGAGCAGGTTGTTATCAATTGTCTTTTGGTCTTGAGACTTGTTCCCAGGAAGTGTTGGATGTTAATAATAAGGGGATAACCATCGAGCAGGGTCGCCAAGCCATAGAATGGACAAAGGGGGCAGATATAGAGACTACAGGACTTTTTATGTGCGGGATGTTAGGTGATACTGAGATTAACATGAAAGGCCTCTTAAGGTTCGCTCTTGATTCAGGTGTTGATTATGCCCAATTTAATAGCTTTGGCTGCGACCCGGGTACGCCAATTTACGAAAAATATAAAGCCGGTCAGGTATATCTTTTGCCTGAAAGAATCGCAAAACGATATGAAAAATATTCTACTTTGAAATTCTATTTGAGGCCAAAGAATTTATTGAAACAGGTGAAGAAAATCAGGAGTCTAAAAGAGTTGAAGCTGTTAGTGAGTATGCTCTTAGATCTATTTTGTTATTTTCTAAGAATAAATAAGCTTGAATGTAGCAGGAAAACTTGAGTCGCAGCTAATGCGAGATAACTAAACCCGATGATAACCGCCTTGCATAAAGAAAAAAATATGATTCTATTAATTAGCGTAATTTGCCTAATCTGGACGTTTTTTGTCTTTAGCCGCTTTCAAAGGCTAGATAGCGGCGAATGGGATCAAACTTTTGCCCGTCACGAGTTCCAGAGAAGGTCCATCGTGGAATATCATCAAATTCCGCTTTGGAATCCTTATTTTTGCGGTGGCGAACCGTGGTTTGCGCATCCTGATTCCGATTTCTTCTCGCCTTATTTCCTGGCATTCATAATTTTTGGGACGATGAAAGGTACGATAGTATTTTTCTTCCTTCAGGCGCTTACCGGGACCCTCGGTGTATATCGGCTGTCCCGCTTTTATAGGCTTAATCGCGCTTTGAGTGTCTTGAATTCAGTTTTTTTCCTGCACCTTTTTAATATACTTTGCTATGTGGGGAGCTTTAATACTGCGAGTCTTTCGTTGCTGCCGTGGATATATCTGTTCTTTAACCGGAGCATAGAAAAAAACAGGGTCTTTTTGGTTGCTCCATTTCTTTTGGCGTTAACTATTTATTCCGGTTCAATCTATGCCTTTATAATTTCCTCATTGGCGCTTTTCATCTATGGGGCAGTATCTTCATTAGAGCAAAAGACGCTCAGACAGACTTTTGCCGCAATAAAAGTGATCTTTATTGCCGCAATATTCGCATCCCCTAAAGTGCTTCCCATGGCCGAGCTGCTAAATCAATATAAACGCACTATAATACTGCCTCCCTGGGCCGGGATTTTTAGCCCGGCCCATTTAAAAGCAGGGATCCATGAAATTAAGCACTTCTTTTTCGCCGGGGATAAGATTTATAGTTTGGGAGTATTTATAAATGACCATGTGGACGGTTATAATTTCGATCTGGCTTCCATCCTTTTATTGATCTGCAGCTACTTTATCTTATGGAAAAGATCTAAGCCTTTGCTGGCGATGAACGTTATTTTTCTTTTATTGGCCCTGGGCGATAACAGCCCGCTTAATATTTGGCGTATTTTTCATGCAATATTTAGCCCCTTCAGAGGAGCGCAAAAGTTTTTTGGCGGATTACTTTTTTCCTTTTCCCTAACCCTGGGCCTGTCTGCAGAGTGGTTTCAGGCAAGATTTCTAAAACAGGAAAAGGCAAAAAAAATATTCTTCTTCTGTATTCTTTCTTTGGTTTTTTATGGAGTATTCACCAACGCAAGCATGATATTGGTAAAGGAAAGCACAAAAGATTACAGGCTTAAGGCAGAGAAGTCCGAATTTAGCCAAGGTTGTACAGAATATGGAAAGATGTTTGAAAGCGTATATAACAATACGGGGGTCCTAAATGCTTTTGATAATGTGGGCGACCAAATTGAACCAAGGGTCATTTCGTGCGAACAGAGAGAATATAAAGGCGAGTATTTTTTAAAGGACGAAAATGGCAGCGTGGAAAGAAGACTATTTTCTCCGAATAAATTGGTTTTTAAGGTTGATTTATCTTCCCAAGATACGCTTATTATCAACCAGAATTATTTTCCTGGCTGGCACTCTACACAAGGCAAAGTAGTCAATTCCGACGGCTTGCTGGGGGTTCAGCTGCAAAAAGGACAGACCGATCTAAGTTTATATTATTTTCCGCCATCCCTGGCTGCCGGTATTATTTTGTTTGTTTTGTCTGTAGGTTTCATATTGAAGAGGAGGCTGACAGAGTGAAAAAGGACAAAAAAGATATATTAAAAGGCATAAAATCACGGCGAGAATTTTTATTAGCTCTTTTTATAATGATCAAAGAAAGGCATAAATGGTGGCTCTTGCCGTTACTTATTTTACTGGCGATTCTTAGCCTGTTTACCAATATTCTAAAAGGCGGCACCATTTTACCTGCGATCTATACCTTTTTTTAACTATGAAAAAGATATTTCTTATTCTATTTATTCTTTTTATATTTTTCGCAGCGGAACTACTCTGCCGTTTTTTAATACCGGATAAAGATCTTGGTGTCCTGGAGTCGGTGATGGCAATCACGGAAGAAGACCCGGTTCTTTTCTGGAAGCAGTGCCCGGATTTAAACACGACATTTCAGGCGGCTAAACTAAAGACTAATTCGCTGGGATTGCGTAATAAGGAGTTAAAAAGCAGTAAGGGCGGGGGTGTAGAAAGAATAATATGCCTGGGCGATTCCTTTACTTTCGGCTGGGGGGTAGATGCTCACAGCGCATATCCTTTCGTGCTGGAGCAAGCACTTAATAACAGCGGACATGAAGATAGAAAATTCGAAGTAGTTAATGCCGGGGAGATAGGATTCAGCAGCTATCAGGGGGTCCGCTTATTGAAAAACAGGCTGTTAGCCTATTCTCCGGATGTCTTGATTATTGCATATGGCTTTAATGATATCGACAGGTACAGGTTTTATATCAATAATGGCAGGGAGGATAAGGATTTGCGTCCGGCCAGCGGGTTTTTGCTGCACGGGGGAAATCTGATAAGAAGAAGCAGGCTGTTTGTGTTATTCAGGCGAGCGCTTTTTTGGCTTATAGACCATAATGATAGATTGTCTTCGCTATCTTTGAAAAAGCAGGTCGAACTGGCTAAGTTGCGGGTTACTCCCGGTGATTATGAATCAAACCTTAAAAAAATGATAGAAATAGGGACGGCTGATAAATCTAAGATTATTCTCATGCGCGTGCCCTTAAATTTACCCTTGCCTTTATTATCCGCTTATGAAGAAGGTATCCTTAAGGATCACTCTTCTTTGAGCACTTTTTACTACCTGTCAGGGTGTGAACACGAAAAGAAAAAACAATATGCCCTTGCCCGGGATTCTTTTAAAAAAGCAAAAGACTATCTTGCTTTCGAATGTGTCAGAGACAACCGTCGGTATCAGGAAATTATGTCGCAAGTCGCAGGAGATTACCGTCTGCCGATTGTCGATGTGGGCAGGCTTTTTCAGGAGAGCCGTGAAGGGGAAGGATTATTTAACGGCGCAAAGGATCCTATTCACGCCAGTGCCCGCGGGCATAGGATTATTGCTGAAGAATTATATGATATAATCGCAGGTGGAGATTTTTGATATTGGATAAAAAGGGGAAGAAATGAAGAGACTTTTTTATATCATTATCGTCTTAATTTTGATCGAACTTGTTTGTAGACTTTTTGTGATAGGCTATAGGGTAAAGATAAGATTTACGGAGGACGCCAGATATAATAAATTTTCCGGGAACATCCTGGACTACATGAAGGAGTATCTTAAGGTCGCCTCAAAGGTCAGAGATCTTGGCGAGACATCTGTATTTGTCGATGACTGGTTGTTCAATAGGCGTTATTATATTCCGAACCTAAATATGGAGAGTCCTGGTTTTGAGGGGGAGGAAGTAGGGAGTAATTCTTGGGGATTCCGGGGTAAAGAGGTTCCGCCAGACAAGGGCAAGGATGTCTACAGGATGATTTGCCTGGGCAGCTCATATACGCTTTCCGGGGAAGACAGGTCTTTCGCATATTTTCTAGAGCAAAAATTGAACAATAATGGCAAAGAGCGGACTTTTGAAGTAATCAATGCAGGTATCCCGGCACAGGACATTCTGCAGTCGTTTATGTTGTTTTCTCTTGATTGGCGCAAGCTCAATCCCGATATGGTTATTATCGATAATGTGTTAGACAGCGTGCCTTTAGACATCTGGCCTTTTTATCTTGAAAACTACAGGGCAAATAAGAAATTTTTTATGAGGGGGCGTTTTTACCGAACCCTGTGTAATTTTTTGAAATTGCAGGGGGTAGAGGGGGTAATTAAGATCGTCGATGATAAATTCCATGCTAGAAGGGATGAGCCTGCAAAAGAAGGCCTGGACCTATATGAATCAATGCTAGAGGCATTGGTTTTAGAGGCTAAAGGCATGGGGTCTACAGTAGTTTTGTTGTCTTGCGGGATCAGGGCGGGCGGCTCCGGTCTATTGCAGGATAAAAAGGAAGAGGAATCGTTCCTGGGAAGACGCTTCTTCGATTTTACGGCAAGAGGGACCATGAGGACTATTGAGGAGTATAATAAAATCATGGAGCGCGTAGCGGCAAGAAACAACGCAGTTTTCGTCGATATGTCCAACGTAGTCCCCAAGAGTAAAGTCTATTACGAAGACGTGACGCATCGCAACTTTGCAGGAAACGAAGTCTTCGCTGCGGAGCTCTTCAATAGGTTAGTCGAGAGGAAAGTCCTTGAATAGGAAGCGATGAGAACAATCAGACTTATTTTTGGTTTTTTTATATGCGCGGTTGCCTTGATCCTGCCCTATCGGCTAAGGGTGCTCTACTCTCAAGCATTAGGGCGGTTTTTGACTTTTTTTTACAAGGTCTATATCAATATCGTACGTTACATATTGAAAGAAGTATCGATTAAATAGACAGATGGCGAAAGAACAGGATAACCAAATAGCGATACTGTATTCCGGGGGGACTGATTCTACCTGCGCCGCTTATCTTATGGCGGAAAGGTTTCAGAAAATAGATCTATTGACCATCCAGCGCCTCGGTTTTTTTTCAACGGATAAATGCTGCAGAAATGTTAACCTGCTTAAGGAGAAGTTCCCAGATGCGGTCTTTGTCCACAAAATCCTTAAAGCCGATTCACTAGCGGCATACCTGAATTATAATCGTTTTTTCAGAACCGTATTAAAATACGGTTTCTTCACTCTTTCAAACTGTGTTATTTGCTGCCTGGTAAACCATTTTAAGGCTTTAATTTATTGTCTGGAAAACGGGATCTTTAATATCGCAGACGGAGTGACAAGGGAATGGCCTTTTTTCCCTTCTCACATGGAACCGGTAATCGCGCAATTCCGCCAGATGTATTCCCACTTTAACATAAATTACCTGACTCCGGTATATGATTTTGATGTCCCGGAAACTTTTACATTTATCGATAAGATTTATTTGGATGAGAAATTACGCTCTGGGGAAGCCGAGACTCAGGATCATGCCGCGGGAAGGACAACCGGAAAGCTTTTATTTGAAAAAGGAATCTTGCCCGCGCCAGACGTCAAAGGCACAAGGCTTGACCATAATATGCAGCCGAAATGCCTCCAATTCGTCCTGCATCATATTTTCCTGCAGTGGTATTTCATGCCCAGATACGATTATAGGAAGTTCGAGGAGATCACCGCAGAGTTTTTAAAGGAAAAAATAAACGATTTTGTTATGTTGATCGAACGCGAGCCGCGTAAATTAAGACAAATTAGTAGTAAGTAACCATTTAAGGAAGAAAGATAATTGATGACTAGGATTAGAAATATCGGAAAAGGGATTTGCATAAGCATCATCAGCACGATATTCTTTCTGGTCTTGCTTGAGCTGGGCTTTAGGATTGCCGGTTACGTTTATTTTAGGTCAAGAATGAGCCCCCAAGAGTCTATCTGCGTATCCGAAAAAGAAAAAGGAGATCATGTTATTTTATGCGTAGGCGATTCATTTACTTTCGGCAGGGGAGCGGCCAGAGAGGATACATATCCTGCGCAGCTGCAGAGTATTTTTCGGGAGCGCGATCCCGACCTGAGGGTGAGGGTCATCAATGGGGCCTCTTGTGAATATAACTCTTCGCAAGTACTCTCAGATCTGCAAGAACAGATCCGTCGTTACAAGCCGGACCTGATCGTGCTTTTGGTAGGCTCGGCCAACCGTTTTAATTTTGTCGGGCTCTATAAGCAGGATAAGAAGAATAGCGCGTATACGAAGATAAAAGATTTCGTATATGGTCTGGGGATTTACAGGGCATTCAAGATTGTTACGCTAGACCTGCGCCTGAAAATACTTAAATATAGACTCACCCGGGAGGAGGACAAGATTTTAACCGACTGGTTGACCGACCAGAAAAATTTACTTTT
>JAFGET010000150.1 GCA_016931435.1 Candidatus Omnitrophota bacterium | reverse complement strand
CTACATATGTAGGCACGGCGTACCCGGAGGTATAGCCGCGTAATTTCTCCATAATATTTATCCCCACGGCGACGGGTGTGCGGAAATGCTGCGTTCCCTTTACCGGATCGCACTGGTAAATATAATACGGACGCACCCTGATCTTAAGCAGTTCATGCATGAGTTTGCGCATGATGTAGGGACGGTCATTGATGCCTTTTAAAAGGACCGTCTGGCTGCCAAGGGGGATCCCGGCATCCGCCAGCATATCGCAGGCGATCTTACAGCGCTTAGTGATCTCTTTGGGGTGGTTAAAATGGATACTTATCCAAAGCGGAGAGTACTTCTTGAGCATATTCACTAATTTTTCGTTAATGCGCTGGGGCAGGGTCACGGGAAGGCGTGTCCCGATCCTTAAAAATTCTATATGAGAAATAGAGCTGACCCTCTGGATCAGACTTTCCAGTTCTTCGTCCTCTAAGAGCAAAGGGTCGCCTCCCGAGATCAAAACATCCCTGATCTTCTTATTGGACTTTAAATATTCTATTGCGGCATCAAACCTGTCCGTAGAATTTGTTTCTGCGTTATGGTCTCCCACTAAACGCCTGCGCGTGCAATGGCGGCAATACATCGCGCAATGTTCCGTGGCTAACAACAAGACCCTGTCGGGGTACCTGTGTACAAGATGCGCTACGGGAGAATCGCGGTCTTCGGCGCAGGGATCAGTCATCTCGTGCGGGCTGACTAAAAATTCAGAGGCTACCGGAACTGCCTGGCGCCTTAAGGGGCAATTAGGGTCATCCGGATCAAGCAAGGCTGCCCAATAAGGAGTGATCGCCATGGAAAGCCTGCCGCTTGCCTTCTTTATTCCTGCCTCTTCCTCGGGCGTCAATTTAATGATCTCTCCTAAATCTTCCTTGCGGCGGATACGGTTTTTAAGCTGCCAGCGCCAGTCTTCCCAATCAAGGGGGTTTATATCTTTATATAGGCTTATCTGCTGGTAATCGCGTATCCTCCTTATAGCGCGGGCCTGCTGAGATATTTCCTGCTGCAGCTTTTGCTGTTCAACTAAATTTAGATTGCTCAATTTCTCTCCTCTCTCCTTTTACAAGCGCTCATCAATATATCGCCTATAATATCTTCGTATTGCATACCGGCGGCGTAAGCCATCATCGGAAAATTAGACTCGCGGGGGTTTAGCCCCGGTAAAGGATTTATTTCCAAAACATACGGCACGCCTTTTTTATCCAGGCGGATATCAGTGCGGGAAATATCAAAACATCCTACGGCACGGTGGGTCTTTAGCGCGGCTTCTTTTACGCATTCTTCTTCTTCGCGGCTTAAACGCGCCGGGCAATGAAAAGTCGGCACCAGGCCCATTTCAGCATTACCCTGGTATTCCTTCATCTTCCAGGAATAAAAATATTCGCCGCTTTTGGAGCAGCTTGAAAAATCTATCTCTAAAACAGGCAAGACCGTGGTTTTGCCGTTTTCCAATATCCCGACGGTAAGTTCCCTGCCTTCGATAAATTCTTCGACCAATGCCTCCTGGCGGTAAGTATTAATGATGTATTTTATCCGGCTATAAGCGCTTTCTACGTCTCTGACCACGTTATCGGCGCTTATGCCTTTTGCCGAGCCTTCGCGATTAGGTTTTACGATAAGCGGGAATTTAAAGTCCGGATTTAATTCTTCGTTGCCTTTTATGAATACTTGAAAATCGGGGGTAGGTATTTCTTCGGATTTGAGGATCCTTTTGGTAAGGGCCTTGTTCAAAGCCAAGGCTAAAGCGAAAGCGCTTGAGCCGGTGTAGGGGATCTTCAAATAGTCTAATATGGCCGGGACTTCGGATTCACGCAGGCGGCGATTATTGCCTTCGGCGATATTAAAGACTATATCTACGGGGTTCTTTCTGAAATAAAAAAATACGTCTTCCTCGCTGACGTTGACCGGCAGCACCCTGTGACCTTTTTTTGAAAGCGCTCCGGTTATGGCGCTTATGGTCTCTTCGGAGTCAAATTCCGAAAAATAATCCACGGGTTTGGTGGAATCTTTCTTTTTTAAATTATATGTCAGCGCTATCTGCATCTAATTTAACAGGCCCCGCCTCTTTAAGGCGCTTTCTAATATCCTTCCGACAATCTGTTCGTATGATAACCCGATTTCGCGGGCCACTATCATAAAAACGTCTTCGGTGGATAATGACGGCAACGGGTTGATCTCCAGGACATAGGGCTGTCCGCTTTCATCAACCCTAAAATCCACCCTGCCGAAATCCTGGCATTCCACGGCATTATAAGTACGCAGGGCAAGGTCTGACAGCTTCTTTTTTAGATCCTGATTGATATGCGCCGGGCATATGTATTCTAAGCGGTCTGAAAAAATACGTGCGAATGTGTAGAATTTATCGTTAAGTTTATAACGGCCGTCTATTTTTATCTGTACTACCGGCATCACCTCCGGGGGGTCATTCCCCACGATCGCCACGGTAAATTCTTCCCCGCGGATAAACTCCTCCACCAACGCCGGCTGCTTATAGATGCTGATTATATGCTCTGCCTGCTTCTTTAATTCCTCGATATTCTCCACGCGTGAATTTTCACTCAGCCCCTTGGACGAACCCTCAAAACGCGGTTTTACTATAAGCGGATATTTAAAGTGGTTGGTATGCGAGAGGCTTTCGATATTCTTTACTTCAAAGAATTTTGGCGTGGGGATCTTTTCGGCAAGAAATATCTTTTTAGCCATGATCTTATCCAGAGTCAAGGCCAGGGTCAAGGCATCCGCGCCCACAAAAGGGATACCTTTCATTTCAAGGAGCACGGGGACTTGCGATTCCCGGTTTCTTCCCCAAAGGCCTTCGGAAATATTGAAAACTATATCCACACCCAGGTTGTCCAGGTTTTCCAGGAGCGCCGCGGCGTTACCGATCTTTTTTGTCCTATACCCCTGGGATTCTATAGCGCGGGCAATCACATTTATGGTAGAGGGATGGTCAAATTCGGCGTTGGCATCAGGCGGATCGCCTTTTTTAAACTCATAATCTGATTTTAAATCGTATGTTAAGCCTACTATCTTCATCGAATACAAAAAAAGGCCCTTGATTAAAGAGCCCTGCCTGGAACTTCTATAGTTTTTTCAATTATACTTGCTCCTAGCCTCCTAAATCCTCTGTGGCACAACGTATTTATACTGTTTTTTTATCACAACATTTTGGCATTGTCAAGCATTTTTTACTAGGTAAAAGCGGCTATTTTCCGACGAGAAAATAGAAAGGAAACAAAAACTTTGCCTTGAAGAAGAAATTTTTTATTTCCGCATAAAATTTTACGCTTAGATTTTAACACCTCTTACGTCAATTGAAATGAGAGAATAAACAAAGTAGAAGGAGGATAGGTGCTATGTTAGCGAAAATTCTAAGCATGACGGTCTGCGGCCTAGAAGCATGCCCCATAGAGATTGAAGTAGATATAACCAACGGGCTTCCGGCAGTGACGTTAGTGGGCCTGGCCGATACTTCCATAAGAGAAAGCAGGGAAAGGGTAAAATCCGCCATAAAAAACTCCGGATTCAGCTGGCCGAAAGAAAGAATCACCGTAAGCCTTGCGCCTTCGGATATTAAAAAAGAAGGGGCTGGCTTTGACTTGGCTATTGCTTTAGGGGTTTTAGCGGCTAACCAACAAATAGATTACCTCTTGTTAAGAAATTATTATATCCTTGGCGAATTAGCCCTGGACGGCTCCTTACGCCCAAACCGCGGCGTACTGCCGGTTAGCCTGGCAGTGTCTTTGGACAAAATTAAAGATATCATCTTACCTTTTGCTAACGCCAAAGAAGCGGCTTTAGTATCCGGTATCTCTGCCTGGCCGATGAAAACGCTCAAAGAAACGGTGGAATTCTTAAATAATTCGGCTGGCTATACGCCCTTTAAATTAAATTTCGCGCAGGCCTATAAAGGGACCGCGGATTATTCAGAAGATTTCTCGGAAATCAAAGGGCAATATTTGGCTAAGCGCGCTTTGGAAGTCGCGGTTTCAGGCGGCCACAACGTCCTTTTTATCGGACCTCCGGGAAGCGGAAAGACCATGCTTGCAAAACGTATCCCGACTATTATGCCAGAGCTAAAT
>JAFGET010000149.1 GCA_016931435.1 Candidatus Omnitrophota bacterium | reverse complement strand
ATCAGGCTTGAGAAAACTCTTCGCTGCAAATCCTTTTTAATAAACTATTATAATATAAGTAAGACTATTATAAAATTGTATATGATTTTTTGCTCCATCTTTTATCTTGTAAGTAAGTCTAAGTAAGTTTAAATAAAATAATACTTGACAAGATAAGTTTTTTATGATTCAATTAAGTCCAATATAGAATATAGCAAAATAAGGAATTTTTATGAGCAGACTTATCGACATTGATGAATTAGCCGATTACCTTAAGCTAAAAAAACAGACCATATATAATTGGCTGCATCAAAGGAAGATATCGGGAATAAAGGTAGGCGGCGTTTGGAGGTTCGATCGAAAAGACATCGACGAATGGCTTAAAAGCAGAAGGCGACTTAGTGATAACGGAGACAATCCATGAATAAGCTGGGTATATATTTCGGGCCTCAAGTGATCAGTATTGTGGAAAGCAAGAATTACCAACTTATAAATTCCATCAGCATACCGCAATCCGAAATCTCCTCGGGAATCCTTTCAGAGGAGAAGGTCCCCGCGCAGCTGAAGATCATCAACCTTTTAAAAGAGGAGTTCAGGAGCAAAAAAATTGAAGCTAAAGAGGCGACGATATGCTTGTCCGGCAAGGACCTGATAATCCGCAGTTTTGAAGTCCCTATCTTGCCGCGGCAGGAATTAGAAGGCGCGGTGAATTTCGAGGCAAGAAAATACATCCCTTTCAAGGTCGAGGAAATAATTTTTGACTTCCAGTATAAATTAGATAAGACGATCAAGAAATACCATATTTTATTTGTCGGGATAAAAAAGGATGTCCTGGATAAATACGATAATATATTGAAAGGCCTGGACCTAAAAGTCTCCGCCGCGGAGTATTCCGCCTTTTCGGTCTTAAAAATGCTACGCTTATCGGATTTAAAAGATAAAGGCATCGTGGCTAATGTTTATGTGGATATTGCGGAAAATGATGAGGTCAGCTTTGTGGTTTTAGAAGACGGTTTTCCTTTATTCAGCAGGGATATCACGCTTTTTAGCGAAACTAAAAAAGAGGACGCCGATATTGTGATCGATTCTTCCGCAGCGCTGCTTGAGAAATTAAAAAGGGAGATCCGTATTTCTTTGGATTATTACGACCGGATATTCCCTTTAAAAAACATAAATAACTTATTTTTTATTGCCTCCCGCGATTCCCGCATGAATCTGGAAGAATTTATCAAGAATATGGGCTTTGGGGTGCAGTTCGTCAATTTTGAAAAATTCACCACTAAATATATAGGTAAAAATATCCCATATTCGTTATCTTTTATCAAAGGTTATTGCAGTTCACTGAGCAAGGTCGCCACTCCGGTCAAAATAGACTTGTTGCTGGCAAAGGAGAGGATTTTAAGGAAGTCTACCCCCGGCTCTAAGGTCCAGGCATTTTTGACCGGCGAATTCAGGCAATATTTGTTTTCTTTAGGGGCCGGATTATTACTCTGGTTTTTGATATTTCTTTTCGGTATATACAGGACCGTGCCTTTGCAGAAACGGCTGAAGGCGGCCAGCGAAAACAAGCCTCAGGTCTCTATCGCGCCTATAGAGGGAGACTATAATCTACTTTCCGGGGCGTATAACAATTATGGTTCAAGGATCAGGGCTATCCGGGATGTCTTAAAGGAGCAGTTATACGTCAGCGATTTGCTCGGTTCTATCCCCGCTATTTTACCCGAAGATATTTGGTTAATGGAGTTTTCTTTCCAGAGAAGAGATGCCCACGCGGATCTGGTCCTGCGGGGGGTTTCTTACGCAGGGGACAGCAATAAAGAACTCGAGATAATCAATATTTTTATTTCGGGATTAAAAGCCGACCCGGTATTTTCTGCCTATTTTAAAAATATAGATATCGACTCTTTAGACCGCAGGCAGCTTTATGATTCTAAGCTGAGCGCGACAAATTTTACCATCGTTTGTAAAAGATAGTTGTTTTTTTAAGGGAGGGCGTAAGTGGAATTACAGTCGTTGCTGATCCAGCACAAAATCAAGATCCTTCACGCGGGCGTGGTTATCTTTGCCCTTATAGTAGCCAATAATATCATCAAATCCCAGAATCAAAATGTCGCTGTATTAAACAGCCAATTAGCGGAAGAATCAAGAAAGAACGAAGTCCTGGTTAATTTAAGCCAGATAGAAAAAACCCTGGATGATTACAAAAATTTTATCAACAAAAAAGACATGACTTCATTGATCAATACCATTACCGATATTGCCGCCGAAACAGATATAAAAATAGATTTCGTAAAACCGCTGCCTAAAGAATCCACAAGCGTATATGACCGCTATCCTTTCAGCTTGAATTTTATTATTTCCGATTACCACAAGATAGGCGAATTTATAAATAGGCTCGAGCGCCATCCCGATATTTATTTCGTGGATAGGGTCAACATAATGCCTCAAGAGCAGCCCCTGGGAGATTATGTCATGCGCAGCTTAAAAGTCGACCTGCTTATCAGCACGATAATTTTTAAAGACAGATGATGAAACCGGCACGGGAAAAACTATCGGTAATTATTTATTTTACGGCATTATTCTTTCCTTTTTATCTGCTTTGGGCGCAGTCTTCGCTCGGGGCTTCGCTGAGGCCTAAATTAAAAGAGTATGAAGCTAAAGGCCAGAAGGACCCTTTTAAGGGAAAAGAGATAATCGGCGTCAAAAAAGAAGAAGCGCCACAGGGGGAACCAAGCAGGCCGCTTCCGGCATTGACGATCCAGGGGTTAGTCTGGGGAGGCGCCTTTCCTCAAGCGATCATTAACAATAGGGTAGTAAAGGTAGGGGATATCATAGAAGAGGCAAAGATCACCGCTATAAGTAAAACCGGAGTAAAGGTCGTTTTTGATAAGCGAGAATACGATCTATCATCTCCGGCTTCGGTCAACATCAGCAATTCTTTCAAGAATAGAAAAAAGGAGGAAAGTGATGAGCGATAAATCGAGATTTTTGATCTGGTCCATTATTTTCATTTTTTCGTTTTTTCCCAGCCTGAACGCGCAGCACGCGGGGGCGATTTTTACCGATCCATATGTGACTATATCGATGGATTTTCAGGACGCCGGCTTAAAAGACGTCCTGAAGATATTTTCCATACAATCCGGATTGAATTTTATCGCTTCGGAAGCGGTGCAGGACAGGAGGATGACTTTATACCTGGATAAGGTGCCGTTAAAAGAGGCGATGGATAAGCTTTTCCGCGCGAATAATCTTTCTTATGAATTAAGGGAAGATGAAAATATATTCATTGTCAAAGACTGGGGGACACCGCAGATCGAGACGATGACCAAAGTCTTTACTTTGAAATATCAGCGCATACCATCTTCCAGTATAAAAAGGGAGCTGGTAAAGAGCTTGGAGACCGGAGAGATCGGAGATATCGTTACCTCTATCAAAGATATCTTAAGCCCAAACGGAAAGCTTACGGAAGACGCCAGTACCAACAGCCTGATCATTACCGATATCCCCAGCCGTTTTCCCGTTATTGAAAAGGTAATTGAAAAATTAGATGTCCCCATACCGCAGGTACTTATCGATGTTGAGATCCTGGATGTAAGCAAGGATACGGTAGACAAGCTGGGTTTTAATTTCGGCGATAATCCCCTGACCTTAGTTTTACCTGGGCATTGGCATAACAAGGGGTTTAATTTTTTTATGGGCAACGCTTCTTATAAAAGCAAGAAAACAATAGACTCAACCACCGGTAATTCCGGATTTGCCAGTATCGGTTCCCATTACGGGGCACTGCTTGATTTTTTACGCACCCAAACGACCACAAAATATTTAGCCAGGCCGAGGATCATGACCTTAAGCAATGAGCCCGCCGAGATCTCTATTACTAAGGATGAGACCGTGGGGCAGAAACCCGTATTGACCACGACTACCGATGAAAACGGCAATGTCCATACTTCCGTTACTTCCTGGGAATTCATCAGGGCTACTTCTCTTACCCTTACCGAGGAGGGTATAGGCGTTTTTCTCAGAGTGACTCCGCAGGTAAACCTGGAGACAGATGAAATCACCATGATGATTAATCCTAAATCTAGCACGACCAGCATAAACACCAGCTTTACTTTTGAAGATTATGTCAATTCAGACCCGGAAGTAAAATCTACCAAGTCCATAATAAAAGTCAAAGACGGGGAAACGGTCATTTTGGGAGGGCTTATACACACGGATAAGATGGTAGAAAGAAGTAAACTTCCCATTTTGGGCGATATCCCTTTATTAGGGGCTTTTTTCAGGAAGAAGGACCAGACTAAGAGTTTAGAAAGGGAATTACTGGTTTTTATTACGCCCCACATAATAAAAGACGATAATACGCAGTTTGCCCAGATAAAGAAAGTTCGTATTCCACAGCGGGAACAGAGCATCGGCCAGATGATCAACCGTAAAGCCACCATAAATTCTAGCCTTGACAGT
>JAFGET010000148.1 GCA_016931435.1 Candidatus Omnitrophota bacterium | reverse complement strand
TTATTAAATTCAATGCGCACGGTTAAATTTTACACATTAGGCTGCAAGGTCAATCAATATGACACTCAGCTTATCAGGGAAGGGTTCCTTGCGCGGGGTTTCAAAGAAGAAGAAATTGGACCCGCGGATATCTATGTGATCAATACCTGCACCGTAACTGCTGCCGCAGACCGTAAATCCCGTTATTATATCAATTACGCCCGCCGTCAAAACCCTTATGCTAAAATTGTGGTTACCGGTTGCTACGTTCAATTAAGACGAGATGTGTCAGAAATCACTAAAATAAAAGGCATAGATCATATTGTAAAAAATGAGGGCAAAAAGGATATTCCTTTTTTATTCTGCCGCAGAGACAAAAATAGCCTTCCAGGGATAACCGCCTTCAAGGGGCATACCCGCGCTTTTTTAAAAATACAGGAAGGATGCGATAATTTTTGTTCTTATTGTAAAGTTCCGCTGGTAAGGGGCAAGCCTAAAAGCAAGCCTCTGTTTATGGTATTAAAGGAAGCGCGCGGGTTGGTGAAAAACGGCTTTAAAGAGATCATCCTTTGCGGGGTGTGTTTAGGCGCATACGGAAAAGACCTTAAGCAAAAGATAGGCCTGGCAAAGCTGATCAAAAAACTAGAGGTTCTTTCCAGCGACGGACTTTTGCGCCTGAGGTTAAGTTCTATTGAGCCTCAAGATGTCACCGATGAATTAGTTGAAGCGATCGCGCTCTCTAAGATCGCCTGCAGGCACCTGCATATTCCTTTACAAAGCGGAGACGATAAGATCTTAGAAAAGATGAAGCGTAAATATTCATCGACCGATTTTTTAAATATCGCGCGTAAATTAAAAAAAAGCATCCCCGCGATCTCTATTACTACCGATGTCATGGTGGGGTTTCCCGGAGAGGATGAGGATAATTTCCGTAATACTTGCGATTTGATAAAAAGGATCGATCCGCTTAAGGTGCATATTTTTCCATATTCAAAAAGGGCGGGCACCGGTGCTTATATGCTTGGAAACAATATTCCGGAGCCCGTTGTCAAAAAACGGTCAGAGATGTTAAGCAAGGTTTGCCGCCTTTGCGCTTTAAAGGCCTTCCGTAATTTTGTGAATAAGCGGATGGACGTGCTTATAGAAGCAAGGTTAAAAGAAGACCCGCGATACTGGTATGGCTTTACGGATAATTATTTAAAAATAAAAAAAAAGAGCGAGCTTTGTTTAGAGAACAAGCTTATCCGTTTAAAAGTGACTACTTCGAACAATGCCGCTTATTTTGCTTAAAATGCCGGTTACCGGTTTTATGCATATAGATAGATCAGTGAAAGCGCTTTCCTTGAAAAACCCCGCCTAATATGTTATACTTGTTTAAATTCCCAACCAGTTAATATAATTGAGGATATGATAATGGAGATAATAAAAAGGTTGAATTGGCTGGATATATTTTACGTAATTGTTTTGGTCAGAATATTTTACGTCACTTTATGCTCTGAGTTCACGAGGGAACTGTTCAAATTTTTAGGCGCTATGCTCGCGGCGTATTTATCCCTTCATTACTATATTTCGCTGGGGGGGCTATTTTTAAAAATAACACATTTAAGCAAAACCTTTATTCCATTTTTGACTTTTTTATCTTTTATTTTGCTGGCGGTTTTAGGTTACATCATTTTTATCGTTTTACGTAACATCTTTTTCCGTTTTTTTAACATACAACCTAATCCCGAACTTGATAAATGGGGAGGGCTTATCTTAAGCATGATCAGGGGTTTTTTGATCTTAAGCATATTTTCTTATGGCCTGGCGATTTCGCCTATTTCGTATTTTAAGAACAGTACCAAAGACTCTTTATCCGGCAGGTATATTATCAGGGTAGCCCCGTTTGTTTATTTGGGGATGTGGAATATTTTGATGTCTAAATTCATGGTCGGCGAAGATGTCAGTCCTTTCGCCTGGGAAATTCCCGATAGCCTTAGCGAATCAAAATGAAATTAAGCCATTTCTATAGTCAGATCATAAAACTGGGCAGCGAGCTCGATCCCCGTAAGAAGCCAAAGGTTAAGTCTTACGAAGACAGCATGATCTTATACGGCCCTGCGGATACCGAAATAAGAAAGATCATGGTGGGTATCGATATAGAGGTAGCGGAGCTGGTCTTGGCGGATAGGATACGGCAAAGCCAGGGGTTGGACCTGGTGATCTCGCATCATCCCGAAGGCGCGGCCTGGGCAGGCTTTTACAGGGTCATGCAGCTTCAGGTGGATATATTGGTTAATATGGTAGGCCTCAAGAGGGAGCTTGCGCAAAAGATGCTTGATGAAAGGATGCGCGAAGTCGAAAGGAGGGTCCTGCCTCAGAATCATATGCGCTCGGTCGATGCCGCGCGGCTTCTGGACCTGCCTTTTATGTGCGCGCATACCCCGGCGGATAATCACGTTTACAGTTTTATTAAAAATTTAATGGATAAAGAGAGGCCCGTGAAAGTCGAAGATATTGTTAAGATCTTAAAGAGGATCCCGGAGTATAAAGAGGCCGCGAAAAACAATGCCGGCCCGCGGGTCATTTTAGGGAATCCCAAGAGAGCCGCGGGTAAAGTGTCGGTTGAGATGACCGGAGGCACCGAAGGGACAAACAAGGTATTTGATAAGTTTTATAAAAAAGGGATAAGGACGCTGGTTTGTATGCATTTAAGCGAGGATCATTTTAAGAAAGTCCAGGATGCCAATTTGAATGTAGTGATCGCCGGGCACATCTCATCGGATACACTGGGCTTGAATCTATTGCTGGATAGGCTGGAGAAGGTCTCCGGCGAGATCTTTGAGGTAGTCAGCTGCTCGGGTTTTCGCAGGATCAGGCATTAAATTATGGGTGGACGCATTCCGCAAAATATAATAGAAGACATCTTAAGCCGGGTTGATATAGTGGAATTAATTTCCGGATATATACCGCTTAAGCGCGCAGGCAGGAATTTTAGGGCGCTATGCCCGTTTCATCATGAAAAAACGCCTTCTTTTATGATCTCTCCGGACAGGCAGATCTACCATTGTTTTGGCTGCGGCGCCGGAGGCAACGCCTTTAGTTTCCTCATGCAATATGAGCGCATGGAATTTTTAGAGGCCGCGGAGTTCTTGGCTAAAAAGGCCGGCGTTTCTCTTCCCAAGGCTGAAACGCAGGATAGCAGGGCGCAAGGCTTAGTCACTCAGCTATATATGATAAATGAGCTGGCGGCTTCTTATTATGAAAGTAACCTGAATTCATCTCTAGCTAAAGCCGTAAAAAATTATTTGTTTAACCGTGGGCTGAACGAAGAATCCCTAAGATTATTTAAATTGGGATTTGCCCAGGACAGGTGGGATGGCTTGATAAATCATCTCAGGGCTAAAAATGTCAGTTTAGGCTCGCTTGAGAAGGCCGGCCTTGCGCTTACCAGGCAGGAGGGGGGATTTTATGACCGTTTCCGCAACCGTATTATTACCCCCATATTCGATATTAAGTCTCGTGTTATCGCTTTTGGGGCAAGGCAGCTTTCGTCCGATAAAACACAGGCCAAATACATCAATTCTCCGGAAACCCCGGTATATACCAAAGGCAAGAACCTTTACGGGTTAAATTTTTCTAAAGACGCGGTACGGCAATCGGACTGTTGCCTGGTAGTCGAGGGGTATTTTGATTTTATCCTGCCCTATCAGGCAGGTATACACAATATCGTAGCTTCTTTAGGCACGGCGCTTACTCTTGAGCAGGCAAAGTTGATCAAGCGCTACACGCATAATGTAGTAGTGGTCTTTGATCCTGATTCCGCCGGAGAGATAGCCGCTTTAAGGTCCTTGGATATATTTATCGAGGAAGCGATGAACGTAAGGGTAGCCACCTTGCCTTCGGGTTTTGACCCGGATTCATTTGTGCGCAAATACGGCAAAGACGAATTTATGGCCAGGGTATCCGGCGCGGATGACCTGTTTGATTTTAAGCTGAAGATCTTAAAGTCGCGGTATAACTCTAAAGAAATCGAGGCGAAAGCCAAGATCTCTAGTGCAATGCTTGAGACAATAGCAAAATTCAGGCATGAGGTTTTGAAGTCAGAATATATCAAGCGCTTATCTGAGGAAATCGGCGTCGGGGAAGAAGCATTACTTAAGGAATTATCTAAAAAGAGCGAGCCTAAAAAATACCAGCTTACAGAAGCGCCCGCAGGCGCAAAACCGGTAAGCTTAAACCCTACCGAGAGGCTTTTGATCAAGCTCATGCTTGAGGAGACAAATGTTATCGAGGAAATAAAACAATCGCTTGATCCTGCAGATTTCCAGGAAGAGGGGCTTTCCAGCATTGTTTCTATTCTTTTCGACCTGGTCAGTCAAGGCAAGCAGGTCGAGACAAACAGCCTGATCAATTATTTTAGCGATGAACGCATAAAACAGATCATCTGTGAATCCAGTTTATCGGCCGAAGTGACTTCGTCTAACAGGCAGGAAGTATTAAACGACTGCATACAAAGATTGAAGGACCAGCGCTTAAAGCACAGAAGGCAGCGGCTGCATGATGAAATAAAGGCCGCGCAAAATTTAGGGGATGAAGATGAAATGAGCCGGTTGATCTTAGAGTTTAACCGCCTGATCAAACCCTTACCGTAAAAAAGGAGAGAGTTGATGATTATGGAAAAAAAAGTCTACAACAAAAAAGACATGGAAAAAATGATTGCCTTGGGAAGGCAAAGGGGCTATCTCACTTATGATGAAATAAACTATATGCTGCCCGAAGGCGTTTCTTCGTCCGAAGATATCGATAAGATCCTGGATATATTGGGGAACGAGGACATAGAGGTGGTCCAGGGCTCAGACGAAAGGCCCGCGGAAAAACAGGCGGAGGCCGCGGCGAAAGAAGAAATGTTCAACGAACAGATGAAGATCGAAGAGCGCTTCCTGCCTTTGGATGACCCGGTGAAGATGTATCTTAAGCAGATGGGTTCGATCTCTTTGCTTTCCAGGGAGCATGAAATAGAATTGGCCAAAAAGATAGAGGAGGCGGAACGTAAGTTCAAGATCGCTGCGCTCTCTACGCGCTTTGCCCGTCACGAGATATTAGCTTTAGTAAATGACCTCCTGGAAGAGAAAATGAATCTAGAGGAAGTGGTCAAGGAAGAAGTCAGTTCCCGCCGCAACAGCATTTTAAGAAAAATAAAATACATCGCGCAGCAGTTAAAGGCCACCCAAAGCAAATCCCGCACAACCGGCCTTCTCTTAAAGTTTAATTTTACGACTTCGGTGATCGAAGTCGTAGTGCGTAAACTTAATTCTTTATTGAAGGAACTCGAAAGTATGAAGCGCCAAAGCAGGCCCAGCCGTATCCGCAGGCGCGCGATCTTGCGTAAGGTCAGAGAACCTTATAAAGAGATAAAAGAGCAGATGAAGCTTATAAAGTCCGCGCATGTAAAGTTTAACCGCGCGAAAAAACAGTTAGTAGAGGCAAATTTAAGGCTGGTGGTAAGCATCGCCAAGAAATACACTAACCGCGGATTATCTTTCTTAGACCTTATCCAGGAAGGTAATATAGGTCTTATGCGCGCCGTAGAGAAGTTTGAATATAAGCGAGGGTATAAGTTTTCTACTTATGCCACCTGGTGGATCAGGCAGGCGATCACGCGTTCTATAGCCGACCAGGCGCGCACCATCAGGATACCCGTGCATATGACCGAGACTATCAATAAGATAATCCGGTTTTCGCGTATTTTTGTGCAGCAAAACGGAAGGGAGCCTACGCCGGAAGAGATCAGCTCAAAGATGCGCCTTCCGCAGGATAAGGTAAAGGCGATTTTAAAGATCGCCCAGGAACCCATATCTTTACAGATGCCTATCGGCGATGAGGGCGATACGCATTTCGGGGATTTTATCCAGGATAAAAAAGCTATTTCTCCCGCTTCAGCTACAATGCGTTCTATGCTTAAAGAAGAAATGGGCTCGGCACTAGGGAAGCTTACGGAAAGGGAAAAAAGGATTTTAGTTTTGCGTTTCGGAGTCAGCGACGGCTGCCCTCGCACTTTGGAAGAAGTAGGTAACCTTTTTAAGGTAACGCGCGAGAGGGTGCGGCAAATTGAAGCAAAGGCATTGAAGAAATTAAGGCACCCTACGCGTTCCCGCAGGCTGCGTAGTTTTCTGGACATGACCGTAGTCCATCAGAGAGAATATTAAACAGGAAGCCCCGCCTTTTTTGTTGACTAGAGCAGGTTCTTCGTTTAAAATAAGTAAACTTATTTACATCCCGGGGGATCTTTAATTTTTCTATGGCCCCATCGTCTTCCCGCCATAGCGATTAAGTTAGCTGGTGCGGGATCCCGTACCGGATAATTAAGTAGTTGGATGCGGGAAGCCTGTCGATGTCCGATGGGGATTGTTAATTATTCTATGGCCCCATCGTCTAGCCTGGTCTAGGACGCGTGGTTCTCAGCCACAAAACACGAGTTCAAATCTCGTTGGGGCTAAATTTTTGGCCATCGATGTATGATTTTTGTCCGGAGTATTTTCATAAAAAGAGTTGACACGCCCGAGTTTTATTCCTAAAATACAAAAGGAATATATTAATAAATCATTAACAGGAGGCTTGATATGATCACTGAGATCGGAATCGTAGCAGGAGAGATATGGCATTTTTTGGACCAACACGGAGAAGCAAGCCTCTCGGCATTATTAGAAGGTATCGATAAACCCAGGGATGATGTCTTGATGAGCGTAGGGTGGCTTGCCCGCGAAGGCCACGTTATTGTCCTGCAGGATAAGGGAGAGTACAGTATTACGTTGAGAAAATGAAGCAAGAGACAGCTTCCGGCACAAAGGGCATGGTGATATTCATCGTAATAGCGATGCTTTTAATAGCTACAATTATTATTAGCGGCATGTTAAATTTCACCCTCAGCCATTATCAGCAATCTTTCCACCGCAATAGCCGGATTAAAGCATATTATACTGCTTTAGGCGGCATTAATTTAGCTATGGAAAGGTTAAGGTCCGGCGAATGGGCGGAATGGAAAGGTGGTTCTTTTCAATATTTACTTTGCAGATACAGCGGTACCGATTGTTATGTCAACAATACCGGGATGTTGTATAACGTAACCGTTAGTGTCGCCGGAGATGATGTCAATTGCACTGTGAATGCCTCTGTTGATTACGGCCTTAGTTTATAG
>JAFGET010000147.1 GCA_016931435.1 Candidatus Omnitrophota bacterium | reverse complement strand
GTTGTGAAAAAAAGCGCGCGCTTTACTAATAAAGAAATAGAAAAAAAGTTAAAGGATATCCTTTCAAAAAGGCTGGGAGTGAACCCCGATAAAATCCTTGAAAAATCCGACTTACAGAACGACCTGGGCATGGATTCTTTCGGCGCCATTGAGACCATGTTTGCCATAGAAGATAAGTTTAAAATAAGAGCGGATGAGAAGGAACTTATGAGCATTAAGACTTTCGCGGATATGCTCTCTTACGTAAAAAACAGGCAGGGCAGGAAAAAGTGAACATCTTTAACAGGTTTATTTTCAGGTTCCTCATCAGCAAGTTTTACCGTAAGTTCTGGCTGCAGATCGCTATACCTTTGGTGATCGTGGCGAGCTTATCCGTAGGTTGCACGGGAGTATTTTTTATCCATAACTTTTGCGCAGATATCACGGGCATAGAGCGTTCTAAATTATGGATCAGCCTCTTTATTCTTGAAGTGCTGGCGTTTATTATCGCGGTCTTGTCCGCGCGCATTTTTTCTTTACCGATCAGAAGGCTTTCTGAAAGGATCAAAAGAGGAGTGGAGAATAACGAGGCGGGAAAAATAAGCGTCAAAAGATACGATGAGATCGGGGACCTGGCGCGGGTATTCAATGAACTTGCGGATAAGATAGAAGAGGTAAAGATAAGCAGGAGGTTTTCTTCGGTGGGCCAGGCAGCTATTTGGGTAGCCCACGAACTTAAAAATTCGCTTGCCCCGATCAAATCTTTTATACAGATGTTCCCCGAAAGATACAACGATGCCAAATTCCGCAATAAATTCAATGATATTATTCCGAAAGAAATAGGCCGCTTCGAAAGGATGCTTCAAGAGCTTTCGGATTTCGCTTTTTACTCCGATTTTAAATGCGAGACACTGGATATCAGAAAGACCATAGAAGACATTTTTTTGATGCTGGAAGAAAAGTTTAGGAATAGAAAAATCGATGCCAAAATGAGCGTATTAAAAGAAGGTGATTTTTACGCCTGGGCGGACTTAGAAAGGATCAAGCAAGTTTTTCTTAATCTCTTTATTAACGCCGCGGATGCTATGCCTGTCGGTGGGCGGCTTTTAGTTTCCCTGGATTCTTTGGAAGATAAAGGCGGCGCGTATATACGGATTAGAATCAGCGATACGGGCGTAGGTATCGCCCCGGAAAACTTAAATAATATATTCGAACCTTTTTGCGCTTTCGGTAAGAAAAGTACGGGTTTAGGCCTGGCAATCAGCAAGAGGATCATTGAGCAGCATAAAGGCTTTATCAGAGTAGAGAGCCGCCCTGATCAAGGCACTGTGTTTATCATAGATCTACCATCCGCAAAAAAATCCTTTAGTAAAATCTCCTGAATTTATCTTTTACCGCCTGAATTACTAAAAAAAAGCCGGGAAAGAGCCCGTAAGTTATGGTAGAATTAGGATAGTTAAAAGTAGAATCAGGCCATTTACATTTTTTGTACTAATGTATTATAATCATTTACTAAACAATAACTTAGAAATATGTCCGGAGAGAAGATTTTAGTCGTTGACGACAATCAGAATATCAGAAGCATATTCACTACTGCTTTTGATGACTATAATTTTTTGACTGCCTCCAGCGCCAAAGAGGCCCTTGAAATACTTAAGAGGCCGCATGATATCGACCTCATCGTTTTAGACGTAATGATGCCTGATATGAACGGCCTTGAGCTTTTAAAAGAAATCAAGGGCTTGAACAAAAAAGCGAAGGTTATGATCATGACCGGTTATGGCACCAAAGATATCGCGATAGAAGCCTTGCGCAGCCAGGCCGATGAGTTTATCGAAAAACCTTTTGATATAGTTGCGGTTAGGGATCTATTCGAGAAAATGTTTAGGCAGAATAGGGACTTTGCTACATCGCAGTACC
Source organism: Candidatus Omnitrophota bacterium (assembly GCA_016931435.1). Taxonomy (GTDB): domain Bacteria; phylum Omnitrophota; class Gorgyraeia; order Gygaellales; family Profunditerraquicolaceae; genus JAFGET01. The sequence goes on along the minus strand of JAFGET010000147.1, from coordinate 3,471 downwards.
CGCAGGCAGGAGGTAATAAAGTTCATTTTGCAAAGAGGATGCTCGAGAGGAATTTTAATAAGCAATTTTCGCTGCAGGATATTTCTAAAGAGGTATTTTTAAATTATAAATATTTGAGTCGTTCCTTCAAGGAAAAAACCGGGAAAAGTTTCAACGAATATAAGCTGGACCTTAAGCTTAAGGCCGCCAAAGAATTATTGATAAAAAGCAGCTTTACGGTAAATGAAATCGCCTATCAGGTAGGATATCGTAACCCTAATTCTTTCATGAAGATGTTTAAAAAATTAACCAACCTGACCCCTTCGGAGTTCCGTATTAACGGACAAAAAGATGGCCAAAAAAAGAATTGCAAAAAAAACAAATATGAGGATGCAATCGTTTAAACCTGGAGATCCGCAGGAAGATAAAGATAAGAAAGGCAGAAAGCCTGCGATAAAGCTTAAAGTTTTGGTAGTAGATGACGAGGAGATCATCCGTGATTTCTTGACCAGGCTTTTTACCCTTGAAGGCGTAGAAGTCAAGGCTACGGAGAGCGGATTCAAGGCTAAAGAATTGGCAAAAGAGGAACACTTTGATATTTTCTTTTTGGATGTGCGCATGCCCGGGATAGACGGAGTGGATACTTTCAAAGAATTGAAAAGAATATCCCCGAAGTCTAAATACGTGATGATGACCGGTTATTCCTTGGATGAGCTTCTAAAGCGGCTGGAAGGCGAGGATATCGAGGCGGTGATCACCAAGCCTTTTGAGATAAAAGAGATCGTTGTCATACTAGAAGATTACATGAGGCAAAAATACCCCGAGGAGATCATCAACGTCTTGGTCGTAGAGACGGAAGATATAGTTCTGAATTTCTTCAAGAAGCTTCTGCAGAACTACCATGTGACCAGCGCAAAAACAGGGGCTGAGGCATTAGCTATGTTACAAAACGATGAATATGACTTGATCATATCGGATATGGCGCTTAATGATATGAGTGGGGTCGAGTTATATTCAAAAATCCAGGAATTAAAGCCGAATTCCAAGATAATTTTAGTGACCGGAGACGCAAAAAAAACCGAAGGTTTAGTCCGCGAATCCCTCCAGCAGCAGATAAAAACGATAATCAGATAAAGCATAGAGGCAAAAGATAAAAACAGGCCGGCCGGGATGGTAGCTACCCGGCCTTATATTTTTCTTGCCCTGGCGCCGAGATTAACTTATAATATATAGATAAATTTTCGGTAAAATATGATGAAACTCATTGAGCCGTATATATTAACATTTATTCCCATATTCGTGGCAGTAGATGCCATAGGTAACATCCCCCTTTTTGTTTCTATGGTCGAGGGGGTCAATAGAAAGCAGAGGCAGAGGATAATCTCTAAGTCCGTGACTACGGCAACGGTGCTGGCGGTCATCTTTATGTTCGCGGGTAAGTGGGTATTAAGGGCGATCGGCATAACTATCCCGGATTTTCAGATTGCCGGAGGAATTTTGTTATTTGTGATTTCGGTGAGGCTGCTTTTACCCGGTAGCTCAAAATATGTTTTAGCCGGCCGCCACGAAAAAGACGTGGGGGTCTTTCCTTTAGGCACCCCATTGATCACCGGGCCTGCGGTGTTGACGACTACTTTAATGATGCTGGATGCCCACGGCATCAGCGCCACCTTCGTTTCTTTGGTAATAAATATGCTGATCGTCTGGCTGACTTTGATTAACGCCAACTATATAATGAACCTGATGGGGCAGGCGGGCACCCGGGCATTCTCTAAGATTATGTATATCCTGCTTGCTTCAATAGGCGTGATGATGGTCAGGCGCGGTATGCTGGGAGGTTTTTTAGGATGAGGAATAAAGTACTTACTTTTATTATGGCAGGCGGCAAGGGTGAGAGGCTCTGGCCTTTGACGCGCGACCGGACTAAGCCGGCGGTCCCTTTCGGCGGCATATACAGGATCATTGATTTTACTTTAAGTAATTGCCTGAATTCCGGCCTGCGCAGGATCTATGTCCTGACTCAATATAAATCCGCTTCCCTGCAAAAACATATCCGCCTGGGATGGTCGATGTTGGCGTCGGAATTGAACGAATACATAGAGTTATTGCCGGCGCAGCAGAGGGTCGGAGACAGTTGGTATCTGGGGACTGCCGATGCGATCTATCAAAACCTCTATACTTTAGAAATCGATAAGCCGCAGGAGGTCTTGATTTTAGCGGGAGACCACGTTTATAAGATGAATTATCACACTATGCTCGATTTTCATCGAGAGACAAAGGCTGATTTGACGGTAGGGGTGGTAGAGGTAGAAAAAGAACGTTCTTTACAGCTGGGGGTGGTAGAGGTAGATAGCGTAGGCAGAGTAATAGGTTTTGCGGAAAAACCCCAGACCCCTAAGACTATCCCGCATAATCCCGATAAGATATATGCTTCCATGGGTATTTATGTATTTAATCATCCGGTGATCGAGGAGGAGTTACTTGAGGATGCCGGAAAGAAGAACTCTTCGCATGATTTCGGAAAGGACATCATCCCGCAGATGCTGAAAAAAGGGCGTAAGATCGCGGCTTTTAATTTTATCGATGAGAATAAAACAGGGGCAAGGTATTGGCGGGATATCGGTACGATCGATGCTTATTATGAGGCGAATATGGACTTGATACAAGTTGAGCCGGTATGTAATCTTTATGACGACCAGTGGCCTATCCGTACTTACCAGGAGCAATTTCCTCCGGCAAAGACCGTATTTTCCGCCGAAGAGATTATCGGCAGGGTGGGGTTAGTTTTAGATTCCCTGGTCGCCGGCGGATGTATTATAAGCGGAGGAAGAGTGCAGCGTTCTATATTATCTCCGGATGTGCGTATAAATAGCTATTCGGAAGTCTATGATTCTATTCTCATGGAGGCTGTTAATGTCAGCAGGTACGCTAAGATAAAAAGGGCGATCATCGATAAGGATGTCAATATACCGCAGGGTATGGTTATCGGTTATGATTTAGAGGAAGATAAGAAAAGATTTTATGTTTCTGAATCCGGCATTGTTGTAGTAGCAAAAGGAACGGAGATAAAGTAATAGATTGTAGTGAATAGCCGGTAGTGAGGGTTCAAGATGATCAGGAAGGCAAGGATAGAAGATATAAAACAGATACAGGGGCTGATCAATGATTTTGCAAAGCGCGATCTTGTGCTTCCCCGTTCCTTAAACGAGCTTTATGAAAATATCCGGGATTTTTGGGTAGCGCAGATCAATAATAAGATTATCGGCTGCGCCGCGATGCATATTTCATGGGAAGACCTGGCGGAAGTGAGGTCAGTGGCAGTAAAGAAAGATAAGCAGAATAAAGGTATCGGCAGGCAGTTAGTCAATGCTTGCCTGGGGGAAGCCGAAAACCTGGGAGCAAAGAAGATATTCGTATTGACTTATAGCCCCGCTTATTTTAAAAAGTTCGGTTTTAGAAGAGTAAAACACTCCGTTCTGCCGCATAAGATCT
>JAFGET010000146.1 GCA_016931435.1 Candidatus Omnitrophota bacterium | reverse complement strand
TCTCTTACGGATACTCCTGCTTTCTCTGGCCAGTATCTTTTTTAATTCCTTATCCACGCTTAGATCGTTCTTGACGCCAAAATCTATGACATTTCCGGCGATAGCCAGCTCCAACGCCGTCAAAAGCTTATCCTTTGAACAAGCGACCTTATCCTTGAGCCTGCCTAATAACCCCAAGGCCATGCGGTTACTTTTTTGCTTTATACCTTTATAAGGGTCCGCGCCCGGCTTTATGCTTCTTAAAAAAGCGTATCCGAACCTGGCTATCTCAGGAGGGCTCAACCTAAGAGAGATCTTAGGTATTTTTCTGGCAAACCTGTCTATGGCCTGTTTTTGCTGCCTGGGCGAGGCCTGAATGATCCTGGCGCCATCAAGCACCTGGCGAAAAAAACAAGGGATACAATCTAAATAAGTCTTCATCCGGCCTTTATGAATATGGTTTGCCTCTTCTTCTTAAGGTATCCCCTGCGCTTATGGATACTACTTGCGGGTGGGGCCTCTGGTCATAGACCGAGACTACACTAGCCCCTTTGCATTGAAGCGTAAAATGATCCTTTATCATAAAGACCTCTTTCCTGCTCAACGGCTTGACCCCGCAGGGCCTCAGCGGCGTGTTCAGCTGTATTTCATCCGCCTTGATATGATCCGCCAGGCGCGCGTATTCTTCCATAGCGCTTTTATTGCTATCGATAAACATCATCTGTAACGCCAGCTTCCCGTTATATTCTTTTCTGAATTTTTTTATGCCTTCTAAAATATCCGGGAATTTTATCGCCCAGTCGGGGTTATTCATTATCTTCAAAGACCCTTGAGAATAAGCGTCTAATTTCGCTATGACAAGATCCGCCAAGAACAGTTCGCTTCTTACCTCTTCTTTATTTATCAAAGAAGAATTTGTTATTACCGCAACCGGTATTTTAATAAGCGACTTTACCGCCTTTATCGCCCGGCCTAGATTTTGGGCTAAAGCAGGCTCGCCCCGGCCCGAAAAAGTAATATGATCGATGCCGCTTGAGGGCATTCTTTCTAATTCCCCGATCACCTCTTTCTCCGGGACATATACCTTCCTTTCGGTTACGCGCCCTTTAGTCGCCCCGAGCTGGCAATAAAGGCAATCGAAATTACAGACCTTCTCTTGCTGCGAAAGCAGGTCGATCCCCAAAGAACGCCCCAGCCTCCAGGAAAATACCGGCCCGTATATATACCTATATTCTTCAGCCATAAAAATTCCCTATAAGCGTAAAAGATAGTCCGCGACAGCGCGGTATAAAGTGCTTACCGCAAGGATAGAACAATGCAGGTGTTCATCGGGAAGCCCTCTTAAGCTATCGCTCACCTCTTTAGCGGAGATAGAAAGCGCCTCTTTCAGGCTCTTGCCGCGCGCAAGCTTGGCGGTCATGGCCGCGCACGCCCGCGTGGCGCTGCAACCCTGCGTGTAATATTTTATTTCGGTGATCCTTCCCTCTTCGATCACCAGATAAAACTCCATCGAGTCCCCGCAAGGGCCTTTTAAGTAAGAGGACGCCGTGGGATCATTCATCCTGCCGAAAAATTGCGGGTCATTCAAAAGATCTATCGTCTCTTGAGGATATTCCGCGTTTTCTTCTTTACCGGCATTATTTTCCAAGGTATTGACCTATGCGCAAATATGTTCCTTTGTTTTTTTAAGGCCCGGGGCAGAATGCGCCTCTACCGGCAGCCCGGATTCTTTGATAAACGCCTTAAAGCCGCCCAGATAAAGGCAGCGGCTGCTATGTTCGTTGGAAAAAAGATATTGTTTTGTTATATCCAGGCCTTTTACTGATTCGCTTCTATCAGCGTAAGCTGAAATAAAATCGATCCCGTTTTCCGTCAGGACAAAAACAGGTATTTGCTTGGAAAGCTGTATCTTGGCTGCGGTTTTGGCCATCCGGCGTATATCCAAAGACGCGCAACTCCAGGCCAGGTCAGCGTGATCCCTGATCAAGGATACCTTATCTTCGCTTATGCCGCTGGTGCACACCGCCAATAAGATCAACCTTACCCCGCTTTCCTTTTCTAATAAGCGTAACGCCCGCAGCTCTGCCGCAGAATGGCCGCTTACGGTGACCGCTATCGACTTATAACCCGCCGCTATCGCCTCTTTAAGGCCCTGGTATTGGTTGATCATCGCGTTCTCAAATATCACCCGGCAGCCGTAAGCCTTAAGTTCCTTAATGATCGCCTCGATAGGAGAAGTCAGCAACAAACTGTTCATCCTCGCCCCTATCCCCTGGACGATCTGCGGGTCATCGGCGATGACCGTTCCCGCGCCTTCGCAGACTACGACTGCCGCCTCGACTGCCTTTTTTTTCAGGGCGGAACTGAGCATCTCCGAAGCGCCGTAAGGTATCAAGGCCCTGTCGTAAGAAAAGATCCTTCTTTCGGTGAAAAAACCGTAGTCTTTTATCTTTGACTCGATCGCTTTCTTGATCGCGGCCCTGATAGCTTCTTTATCATCGCCTGCCTCCCGCAACTGCCTGTATAAATGGCTGGCCAACGGACAAAACTTGAGGCTTGGCTCGGTAACGTTGATGACCTTCCCGTAAGAAACGCTGACGACCGAAGAAAAATATTTTAATACGTGGATATCCCGCTTGTTCATAAAGTCCATGCTTTAAACCTTAAGTCTTGCCCAGATCTCGGCGATCTCTTCACGGACCTGCGAATCCTTATATTCCATTATGGTCTTTGCCTCTACCATGGATTCTACCACTGCCTTATCGAAACGGATCTTCCCGACCAGGGGGATATTGTTCTTTGAGCAATATCCTTCTATCCTTGCCGACATCTCGGGATTCAGGTCATATTTATTGATAACCAGCTGCGCCGGGACGTTAAAATGCCTGGTCACCTCTATGACCCTTAAGGCATCGTGCAGGCCGGATAAAGTAGGCTCTGTCACGACCAGGGCGCAATCGATGCCTGAAAGAGAGGCTATTACCGGGCACCCTATTCCCGGGGCGCCGTCAATAATGACCCATTCACAGCCGTTCTTCTGTGCCAATTCTTTCGCCTGTTTTCTTACTAAGGCGACAAGTTTTCCAGAATTTTCTTCGGCGATGCCAAGCTTAGCGTGCACCATCGGCCCAAACCGCGTTTCGGAGATAAACCATTCTCCCGAAACGTTCTCTTCCATCCTTATTGCCTGCGTCGGGCAGATATAGCTGCAAAAAGCGCAGCCTTCGCAGGAAACCGGGTCGACCACGAAATCGCCGCTTATCGCCTCAAACCTGCAGGCGGTTATGCATTTTCCGCATTGCTGGCAGGCCTTCCTGTCGATCACCGCGGTCTTGCCGCTCTTGAATTCATGGCGCTCTTTGACCTGCGGCTGTAATAATAGATGCAGGTCCGCGGCGTCTACATCGCAATCAGCCATGACCTTATTTTTAGCCAAAGCGGCAAACGCTCCGGTGATCACGGTCTTGCCTGTGCCGCCTTTTCCGCTGATAACGACTATCTGTCTCATGTGATTTTATCCAGGTTATATTTTACCGTAGACATCCTGGGCTGCCAGGACTATCGGGAACATCGTCGGGGCGCTGGTCAAGTAAGGATGGGTCGCCACTTGCAAGGTCTCCAATTCCGTAGCTGACATGCGTTTTTGGATCGCGATACCGATTATATTGATCATTTGCGCGCAGGACATCCCGCAACTGACCTGCCCGCCCAGAATGATCCCCGATTGTTTGGAGAAGATCAATTTTATTTTGCCCTTGCAGGCCCCGGGCAAAGAAACAGGGTGCTTATCAACGCCCTCTATATTACCGACAACGATTTCGAAGCCTTCCTCCCGGGCGGTCTTTTCGGTAAGCCCGGCTGAACCTAAGACCAATCCGTCGATGTAAGTAGAATATATCGCGATCGTCCCCTTGTTTTCGCGCACGACTTTTATCTGATAAAGGTTCGCTCCCGCGATCCTGGCCTCAGCGGTAGCGGTAGAAGCAAGCATCACCGGAATGGCCTTGCGGGTATAGAAATCCCTCTTGCAGGCGCAATCTCCGATCGCAAAAATGTCCGGGTCGCCTGATGTGCGCATATACTCATCGGCCAGGACCCCTTTGCAGGAACCGAGTTCCAACCCGGCGCCCACGGCTAGTTCTACATTAGGTTTTGAGCCTATCCCCAGCACTATCGCCTCAAAAGGTATTTCTCTGCCATCGCTGAATTTTACTTTTTCAACCTTATCTTTACCGATTATTTCTTCGACCCGCGTATTGACCAGGATATTCACTCCTTTTTCCCTCAAGCGCGCTTCCGCGGCCTGGGAAAACTCCGGGTCGAACGAATTAGCCAATAAATTCGGCAGGATCTCTACCAGGCTGACCTTCATCCCGCTGATCTTAGAAAGCTCATCGGCGAACTCAACGCCGATAAACCCCCCTCCGATCACCAGGACATTTTTACATCGCTTGACCTGTTCTATGATATTTTTCAGATACCCCATCTCTTTATTTATCGGATAGACGCCTTCTTTATCTATGCCCTTAATAGGCAAGACAACCGGGGTCGAGCCCGTAGCCAAGACCAGCTTCTCGTAAAAATACCTGTCTTTACCTGCCGTCTCTACCGTTTTTTCTTTCCGGTCTATCTTCACCGCCTTATCCATCACCACCTGGATATTATTATTTTCTAAAGAAGCCATTCCCAGCTTATTCTCTTCGGGTTTATTCAGGCTGGCAAACATATAAGGTATCCCGCAGGGGATCACCCCTTCGGCGACATCTTTCATCACGATGATGCTCTTGGAAGGATAATATTTTCTGGCAGTCACAGCGCAAACTATCCCCGCCGGCCCCGCCCCGATGATCAATATATCGGTCTTTTTTTCCATGTCATCTCCTGTTCTTTTTAAGATTCTAACATCACGCAAACGCCATAAACGACCTTTATACTGTTCTCGCGGCAAAAACTTACAACGGCCTCACTCTCTGCCCCGGGCTGAAGCCAGACCCTTTTTATGCCTTTTTGCAGGCATTCCTTCAAGATGGCCTCGGTTATCCCGGGAGGGGTCACTATGTCTACCACATCCACGCCGCCGGGAATATCGCTTATACTTTTATAACAAGGCCTCTGTCCTACTTCCTGCATGCGCGGGTTGACCGGAAAGACCTCGTAGCCTTTTTTTATCAGATCGATCAAGATCTTATAGGCGACCTTAGCCTCATTCCTGAACGAGCCTACTACGGCGAATCTTTTCTGCTTTAAAAAATCATCGATCAGCTCTTGCATTATTTATCTTATGGAAAAGCTCTATGAAATCCTTTTTATACCCGGGGAATGCCTCGACTATAGATTCGCCCTTTGAGTATGCCACGGCTATTTCTTTCTTAAAAGGCAACCTCATCAATACCGGGATATTTTCCTGCCTGCAATATTCCTCGGTTTTATTATCCCCCAGGTCCGCGCGGTTGATCACTACCCCCAGAGGGATCTTTAATTTCCTCAGGACTTCTACCGCTAAGATCAAATCGTTTAAACCAAAAGGCGTAGGCTCGGTGACCAAAATGCAATGATCGCTCCCCTTGACTGAAGTGACTACGGGGCAGGATGTGCCCGGAGGGGCATCGATGATCACGGTCTTTTTGGGATCAAGGTATTCCTTGACTTGACGGATAAGCGGCGGGGACATCGCTTCGCCGATATTAAGTTTACCGTGGATAAACTCTATTTTCCCGCAATCGCCTGATTCTATGACGCCGATCTCTCTGTCGACTTCTTTAATGGCATTTTGCGGGCAAAGGAAAGAGCAAGCGCCGCAGCCATGGCAAAGCTGCTCGAATATCAAGGCATTCCCCTTCTTGCCCTCTTGTCCGGGAAGGATCGCTATCGCGTTGTAGGCGCAGACCTTCGCGCATTTTCCGCAATAATTACACTTCGATTCCTCGATCACCGGCACCGGGATAAAGGCTTTCTTTTGTTCTTTGATCTGCGGTTTTAAAAAAAGCCGCGCGTTAGGTTCCTCGACGTCACAATCAAGAAACTGCGCGCGTTCCAAAGATAAAGCTAGGCCTACCGCCACGGTAGTCTTTCCCGTGCCGCCTTTTCCGCTTGCCACTGAAATGATCATATTGATCTACGATAGGCGACTAAAACCGCCTGGAATTGACTGTTGGATTCATCGGCCTTAAGGCCCTTGCCGACCAAATAGCGCCTTATACCGGCCAGGGTAATTTCGCCGGCTTCATGCTTTCTCCCTTCGCTGGCGTGGATCTTATCCATAAGCGCCATCCCTTGCTCATTAAAATCGCCCAGGACAAGCTTTCCTTTCAAAGAAAGCACGCGCAATAATTCATCGATGACCTTATGGGGATTAGCCAGATGATGCAGGGTATTGACCGAAAAGATGACATCGAAACTTCCGTCCTGAAAGCTTAAAGACTCGCCGTTCTCTATCCTGAAATCGACCTGCTTATCCAGGCCGAAATACTTGAGGTTCAGCCTGGCAAAAGCCTGCTCGGTTTCCGATATATCAAAAGTGGTAAAAGAATATCCGGCTTTTGCCAATTCCAGCGCGAAATGCCCCTTGCCGGTGCCGGCCTCCAGGATATTCCCGTTTAGGGGCTCGGCCATCTTCAGTATAAAAGACCGTTCTTTATCGATATCATAGCCTAGGCTATTATATAAAGCTTTACGCTCTAAATATCTTTTATGGTTCTCTAAGGTTTCGTTTTCCAAAAGGTCATTCCTACTCTCTTACCATCCTTACTCCGCATTTAGGGCAACTCATCGAAGAACAAGGCAC
>JAFGET010000145.1 GCA_016931435.1 Candidatus Omnitrophota bacterium | reverse complement strand
GAGAAAATTTTATCGAAATTTTCGAGCGCTTAGGTAATGTATTAACTTTGTTAACTATAACTTACGGAGTCCGAAGGACGACGTAAGTTATTAGGCCGAATTACCCCAGTAAAGGGGTACACCCAGCATACCAATAAGCTGGGGTGTTATCTGCGAGAAAATTTTATCGAAATTTTCGAGCGCTTAGGTAATGTATTAACTTTGTTAACTATAACTTACGGAACGAGCGAAGCAGGTCAACGCCCGTCCTTATAGCATAGGCCGTTATACCGCTTTCTGCGGTAACGTAAGTCGTTGGGCCGAATTTACTCCTACGCCAATCAGGATTTACGCGTTAGTTAATTCTGCAAATTGGTGCGGGGGCTGACGCTATCATCTTAAAACACCCCCATTACTCCTACAACGGCACTCCTAAATCCCTGACTACTATCTTTCCGCATACTCGCGGCCCATCCGCTAAAGCCATCCCGCGTTTTTTAGCGACAAAAGTAACGGTGAGGTCCGCCTTGACGCAGGAACCCGGTATTTTTCCGGTTGTAGCATCTAAACCGGAAGGTATATCGACTGATAATACCCGCGCGCCACAGGCGTTAATAAGCCCGATCAGGTCCGGATACAACCCCCTGGGCTCTCCTTTAAGCCCTACCCCAAGAAGCGCGTCGATTATAAGGCCTGAGCCGGCAATCTTTTTTCTGACCCGCGCTAAGTTCTTGGCTTTGACTTCCGTAACTTTTGCCTTGAGTTTGATCAGGACTTCAAGATTGATGCCCGCTTCTCTGCCTATTTCTTTTTTCTTTGCCGCCAAATAGATGTCCGGCTTGAACCCGGATGCTAAAAGATGCCGGGCGCAAACCAAGCCGTCGCCCCCGTTATTGCCCTTGCCGCAAAAAACAGCTACGCGGCTAAATCTTCCTTTTAACGACTTTATTGCCTCTTGAGCAAGACGGGACCCCGCATTCTCCATTAAAAGCAAAACAGGCAACCCCAGGGATCTTTCTGCCTTTGAATCAACTCTTTTCGCTTGGTTTGAGCTAAGGAGGCGGCCCGTCATCGCTTATTCCATCCTCAACGCCGGGTCAGGCAAGCCTTCCAGGATGGCAAAGAGCCTCTTTGAAATCGTCTCCTTGCCGTAGGTGCTTGGAGAAGAAACTTCGACTTTGACCTTGCTACCCTCGATCTCCGTCAAAAATATCCCTACCACAGTAGTATCGGTTTCAGAAATATAGACGGCGATAAGGTCATTTTTTTTATCCTCGCTATAAACATAGGTGCCCATCGAAGAAAGCGCCTCTTTAACCCTTTTGTAAGCGCCCGCGTAATCAAAATCAAAATTTTTTGATATCGCGTCATAGCGGTTATCCTCCAGTATTTTTGTAGAAACTCCGGCTAATCCTTTCATTTTCTCCTTTAATGTCGCGCAACCGAATATATTAATGATAAAGAGCGATAAAATTAAAAATGATACGGATTCGACTTTACGATTTGCCATAATTATCCTGCCTCTCCTCCCGCAGAAAAGCGGGACGCCGGCCCATCATTTAGGGCCGGGCGTTATTCATTAATGACCTGCCATATCTTATCTAAATTCCTGCGCGTTTCTTCTTCGCCCCTCTTTAAGAATTCCTCGCCTTTATGCAGCTCCAGCCAGGATAAGCCGGATGTGTCGGGATGCAAAACGATATCGGCAAATTGCGCCTCTCTCTTGGCTATTTCCGACTGCATCATCTCAATGGAACTAAAAACCAGCCCAAGGATATTGGTATTAAGCCTTTTCTTTAAAAACCGCGCCAGGCCAAAACCGTAGTCCTGCCTGACCGCTTCTTTAAGCGTGGAAGGCCCTTCTTTTTTTATCTTTTCATATTGCCTGAGCACATCCTCCCTTGAGGGTGTCACGTTCACGGCAATGATCTTTTTAATGCCCGCCTTAAAAAGCGGCTCGACCGGTAAGGGGGTTATCACTCCCCCGTCAAAAAGTATCTCTTCTTTAAGTTTAAAAGGCATAAAAACCCCGGGCATGGAACAGCTGGCCATGACCGCATCAGCCAGCAGCCCTTTCTCCAGGATCCTTATCTCCTTGGTCTTTATATCCGTAGCTACCAGCTTTAAGGGCAGCCGCACTTCATAAAACGTCTTGCTGCCGAAATGTTTCTTTATGAATTTATAGAGCTTATTGCCTTTTAAAAAACCCCTCACCGAAAATACCAGGTCTATCATACCCCAGACATCTCTAGGCTCCTTGAATTCTTTTGTGATCTCAAGTATCTCTGCGCTCGATCTACCCGTCGCCCAGAGAGCGGCGATAAGCGAGCCTATGCTTGAGCCGGAAATGACATCAACGGGTATTTTTTCCTCTTCAATGACCTTAAGCACGCCGATATGGCAAAAACCATAGGCTACCCCCACACCTAATGCCAATCCCACCAAAGAATCCCCGACCTTGCGCGCGATCCTCCTTACCGCCTTGGCGTATTCGCACCCCGGGTCATCTACGACGAGCTTTTCCGACTTGCAAAGCTCTATCTTGGGCAAAGTAGCGAAGACCGGATGCGCCAACAGCCCCGAGATCTCTGCGTGCGTCATGTTTGAAAATTTATATTCGTTGATGACGACCTTGATCTTATCCTGCGGGAACTCAAAGCTTTTCTTTAACCTCTCTATAAGGCTATGCGTCCTTTTCAGGTCGACTTCATCGGAGCTGGTTAAAATATGGATCATATCAGACTGGTTCAATATTTCAAAAACCTCTCTGTCCATGCTACAGGGGAGGTCCAAAATCATATAGTGGTAATCATTGACCAGCCTGCTTAAAATAGCCACTAATTTTTTAGCGCAAGAAATATCTTCCTGCCGGTAATGGAAACAAAAAAGGTCTACGCCCAGGCTGTTTTTTAAAATGAAATGCCGGATGGCCTCTATTTCATCGGCCTGCTGGCAGGACAAATTTAAAACGTTTACCTTATCCTTGACATCCAGCCTTTGCGGCATGCTATGAACGGAGCCTTCAGGCAAAATATCAAGTATAGCCACTGATTTATGGGTTTCCCTGCTTAAGCTTGCCGCTAAATTCAGGGCATAGACGGTCTTGCCGGCCTGCGAATAGGAACTGAATACCGAGATGATCGTAGTCTCAAATATGGTCTTCTGGTGTATGTCCTTGTTTTTCAAGCGGCGGGATAAAGTCTGGCTTAAATTTATGGCCAGGCGGGGTATCTTGTTTAAAATAAAATCAAAATCCTCCTTTTTAATCACAAGAAGTAGGCAGTCGTTTATGGCGCAGGCGGTGACCGAATGGGTATCGCCGGTAAGAAGGGAAATAATGCCGAAATATTTACCGCGGTGCAAATATTCTAAATCCGACCTTTCTTCTCCCTGGGGCCCACGTGTATAGACCAGGACCCTCCCTAGAAGAAGGCAATAAAAGGCATCGGCGGCCGAACCTTGGCTGTAAATGATCTCATTTTTTTTATATTCGACGAGGCGGGACCTTTCTTCTATAAGCCTTATTTCCCAAGGGGATAGATCGGAAAATAAAGGGATGTCTTTTAAGATAGATACTTTTTTAGCTTCTTCCATTATATCATTCCAGCTGGCCGCGTAAGCAAACGGCGGCAAATTTCCCGGCGCTCTCCCTGGGGGCGCGCTTCTGATCTAGATAATCTACTCTGACTAAGCCAAAACGATGGCCGAAACCTTTATCCCATTCAAAATTATCCATCAATGACCAGTAAAGGTAACCGATGATATTTACCCCCCCGGATATGGCAAGATGGATATTTTCAAGGTGCTTTTTGATATATTCCCACCTTAAGGCGTCATCCTGGCCGCAAAAACCGTTTTCTAAGATAAATACCGGAAGCCGGAATTTTTTCAGGCGTAAAAGCAGCTTATAAAGGCCTTCGGGATAAATATCCCAGCCCAGTGAATTTTTTTTAAGCGGTTTATGTCCTTTTTGACAGGTATCATTTATTAAAGAATCGATACTCCATTTACCTACTTCTACCAGGCTGCGCGAATAATAGTTTATTCCGATAAAATCCAGCGCCTTCCGGCGGCGCGCCCTTTCGATAAAGCGAAAATTAAATGACCTCGACCTTAAATACGCCGCCAGCTTATCTTTGAATATATCCCTGCAGGGCTCAAAAGCCTGCATGTTCTTAGCAACGCTTATGAAAGGAAGGCCAAAGCCGTTTTTTTTATAAATATCATGTATCAGCCGGTAGGAGCGGACGTGCGCGAAGAGCAAATTATCCGTTACCGCGGAGGCGGCAAAGAACGATCTT